>CACZPY010000250.1 GCA_902783135.1 uncultured bacterium | reverse complement strand
GCAAAAAAGAAGTAAGTGCCGTAAGTAGGCGGCAAAGCCGCCGCACACGGCATAAATTCGCTTTTCTTGTTTTACTTCTTTTCTTCGTGAAAAGAAGTAAAGTCGATGATGCGCTGGATCAGCGAAGTGGTGGAAAATCCGGGGATGAAGGGTTTGAAGACGATTTTCGTTCCGGCGTTCAGCAGTGCGGCGCGTTCGTCGGGATCGAGTTTGTCGAGCGTGTAGTCCCCGCCCTTGACGTAGATGTCGGGAGCGAGCGCGGCGAGTTCCCGGTCGCAGCGTTCGCCCTGGAAGATGACGACCCGGTCGACGCTGGCGAGGGCGCAGAGCATGAACGCGCGGTTGGCTTCGCTCACCACGGGGCGGGTCTTGCCCTTGAGTTTGCGCACCGAGGCGTCGGAGTTGATCAGCACCAGCAGCGCGTCGCCCTGGGCGCGGGCTTCGCGCAGATAGGCGGCGTGTCCGCGGTGCATGATGTCGAAGCAGCCGTTGGTGACGACGAGTTTCTTCCCGGCGGCGCGCAGGGCGGTCCGCCATTGGCGGGCGTCGTCGAGCGAAAGCAGTCCTTGTTCCGGGGCGTCGAGGGGATTCACAGCACTTCTCCTTCCCGGCGAAGCGGTCGGACGCGCACCCCGGCTTCGCGCAGCAGCGCCAGCGACACGTCGTCGATGCTGTAGCGCGCGTGGTAGACGACCTCTTCGATGCCCGCGTTGATGATCATTTTGGCGCAGAGCAGGCACGGGCTGAACGTCGTGTACAGCGTCGAGCCCTTGACCATGATCCCGTGGTACGCCGCCTGAACGATCGCGTTTTCCTCGGCGTGGCAGCAGAGGCAGGTGCCGAGGTCGTGCCCGGACGGCGTATCGGAGTTGCAGCGGGGGCATCCGCCCTCGTCGCAGTTCTTGATGCCGCGGGGGGTGCCGTTGTATCCGGTCGAGATGATGCGGTGGTCGCGCACGAGCACCGCCGCCACCTGACGGCGCCGGCAGTTGCTGCGGGTGGCGGCGACCTGGGCGATCGACATGAAGTACTCATCCCACGACGGGCGGCGGTGACTGTGTTCTTCCATAATTTCGGCTCCGGTGATAATGGTTTTATATGTTTCCGAAGAGATCGTCTTTGTATTCCGGCGCATCCGGCTCCGGCGGCGGCGGAGCGTTCCCCGCGAGTTTCAGGAACTCTTCGAGCGCGACGATGCGGATGCCGTGTTTGCGCGCGTTGTCGAGTTTGCCGCCGGAAGCGGCGGGATCGGCGGCGACGAGCAGCGCGAGGTCTTTGGTGACCGCGTCGACGGGTTCGTATCCCGCCTGTTCCGCCAGTTTTTCGTAGAAGGAACGTTTTTCCGGCATCTTTCCCGTGAAGCAGATCCTGCCGCGCCCGGAGCCGCCGGAAGTTTCGGGACGGACGATCTCCACCGCGGCGAGGAGTTCGTCCAGATACTCCCGCTGGGCGGCGAACTCGCGCGCGATGGCGGCGCCCCGCTCCGGACCCACGCCCTCCAGTTGGACGAGTTCTTCGGGGGGCATGTTCCGCAGTTCGTCGAGCGGATGCGCCTCCAAAAGTTTCTTGGCGATGTTGGGGCCGACGTTGGGGATGTTCAGCGATGCGAGGAGTTTGTACTCTTCGACGCGCCGCGCCTTGCGGATCTCGTTCACGAGATTCTCGGCGGACTTGCGCTGGAAGCCCTCGATCTTCAGCAGATCGTCGGCGGTGATGCGGAAGAGGTCGGCGACGCGTCGGATGCCGCACGACTTGACCAGTTTGCGCAAGGTGGGCTCGCCGAGGCGCTCCACGCCGAAGCTCCGCAGCGCGGCGAGCAGCCGCTGCAGTTCGGTCTCGGGGCAGTCGGCGGCGGGGCAGACGAGTTCCGGTCCCCGCCGCACCAGCAACGCGCCGCAGGAGGGGCAGCGGTCGATCAGGGCGCTGCGGCGCTGCGCGCCCGGCTTGCGCGCCGAGATGTAGGGTATCACGTCGCCCGCGCGCTCGACGGTCACGGTGTCGCCGATTTGGATGTCCATGTCGATCAGGTTCTGGGCGTTGTGCAGACTGGCGCGCTTGACGGTGATCCCGGAAAGTTCCACCGGGGCGAGATGGGCGACGGGGGTCAGATTGTTCTTGCCGAAGCTCCACTCGACGTCGAGCAAGGTGGTTTCGCACGAACGGTTGGTGAACTTGTAGGCGATCTCGCCGCGCGGGTGGTGGGCGGTGTTGCCGAGCGAGGCGCGATAGGCGGCGTCGGCGAGTTTGACGACGATGCCGTCCTGCGGATAGGGCAGTTCGACGAGTTTCCGCTTCAGCTCCTCCCACTTGCCGGCGAGTTCGTCGGCGCGGACGCGGTACGACACGAAGCGGTAGTCCACGAGCGTCAGCTTGGCGTGCTGGACCAGCATCGGGGCGATATCCTTGAGCGTCATGATGCCGGCGACGGCGTTGCGCGGATTCTTGTAGACGCCGCCGTCCTTCTTGCGGATATTGGAGTAGAGCAGCCGGAAGTCGTCGGCGCGGATCAACAGTTCGCCGCGCGCGGGGCGGTCGAGCGGCCCCTGATAGCCGGGCGCTTCCAGTTCGATCAGCGGGATCTTGTCGGAGACGTTTTCGCCCACCTCGCCGTCGCCGCGGGTCGAGAGCACCCGCCCGTCGTAGTTGACGCTGATGCCGTCGTACTTGGGCTCGACCAGCAGTTCCTCCGCAGGGGAGCGGCGGAATTTTTCCACCCATTCGATCAGTTCTTCCAGCGAGTACGCCTTGTCGAGCGACAGCATCGGCTCGGCGTGGCGCACCTTGCCCGAACTTTCCACCGCGGGCGACAGGATCTCTTTCAGCAGTTCGTGATCCGGCGCCGCCAAAGCCAGCGCGCGCACGAGTTCGTCGTAGCGGGCGTCGCTGATCTCGGGATCGTGCAGTTCCCAGTAGCGCCGGTTGTGGTAGCGGATCAGGTCCGCGAGTTCGTCGGCGCTCAGTTTTTCGATGTCGAAATCGGTCGTTCCCATAATGAAAGGTGAATATAGTGCGTGCCGGCGATTTTTTCAAGCCGGGAACGGCGAGATGACCGGCATCGGCGGGATTTGGTATTGTTTCCGAACGAGTGTATATTATATTTATATTCATGAAACAAACATAACGGGAGGTTTTTGCCATGATTACACTGAAAACCGACAAGGGCGACATCCGGATCGAACTCTTCGAGGCGGAAGCGCCGATAACTTGCGCCAACTTCAAAAAATATGTGCGCGACGGCTTCTACAAAAACACGATCTTCCACCGGGTGATCCCGGGCTTCATGATCCAGGGCGGCGGCTTCGACACGTCGTTCACCCAGAAGCCCGCCGGATCTCCGATCAAGAACGAGGCGGCGAACCAGATCTCCAACAAGCGCGGCACGATCGCGATGGCGCGCACCAGCGTGGTCGATTCGGCGACCTGCCAGTTCTTCATCAACTTGGTGGACAACGATTTTCTCGACTTCAAGGCGCCCACTCCGCAGCACTACGGCTACTGCGTCTTCGGCAAGGTCGTCTCGGGCATGGAGGCGGTCGACGCCATCGCCGCCGTCGAGACGGGGCGGCGCGGCATGCATCAGGACGTCCCGGTCGAAAACGTGGTGATACTCGACGCCGTCGAGGAGTGAACATAAGGAGATACCCGAAATGCTGATGTTTCTCGGCGGATTGGTCATACTGCTGGTCGGATATTTGCTGTACGGGCGGATCGTCGAGCTCGTCGTCGGCGTCGAACCGAAGCGGGCGACGCCCGCCGTCGTGGACCGCGACGGCGTCGACTACGTGGAAATGCCGCACTGGAAGAACATGATGATCCAACTCCTGAACATCGCCGGCGTGGGTCCCGTGATCGGAGTGATCCTCGGCATCAAGTTCGGTGCGATCGTCTTCCTGATCATCCCGATCGGCAACATCATCGGCGGCGCGGTCCACGACTTCGCGGCGGGGATGATGTCGCTGCGCAAGCACGGGGCAAATCTGCCGACCCTGATAAAGAACTGCAACGGCAGTCTGCTGGCGGCGCTGTTTTCGATCTTCATGACGGTGCTGTTGCTGCTGGTGGTGGCGGTCTTCATCACCACGCCGGCGCAGCTCTGCGACAGTCTGATGCCGCAGGCGGACATCCTGTGGTACGCGGTGGCGGTGATCTTCGTCTACTACATCATCTCGACGATCTTCCCGGTGGACAAGATCATCGGGATGTGCTATCCCCTGTTCGGAGCGCTGCTCTTGATCGGCACGCTGGCGCTCTTCGTGAAGCTGATGCTCGAAGCGGGGAGCAATCCCGCGCTGCTGCAGGAAAGCGCCGGTTTCAGAAAATACATGTTCACCGCAGAAAAGCACCAGCCGATCATTCCGCTGTTGTTCGTGACCATCGCCTGCGGGATACTCTCGGGGTTCCACGCCACGCAGTCGCCGATCATCGCGCGCACCATGCGCAACGAACGCGAGGCGCGCAGCGACTTCTACGGCATGATGGTCCTCGAAGGCTTCATCGCGATGGTGTGGGCGGCGGCGGGACTGGCGATCTACAACCTCTTCCCCGAACAGATGCTCAAAAAGGCGCCGGCGGTGCTGCAGTTCCTCTGCAGTCACTTCCTCGGCAGCAAGGTCGGCGCGATCGTGGTCATAAGCGTGATAATCCTTTCGATCACGAGCGGCGACACCGCGATGCGGAGCCTGCGGCTCTCGCTGGCGGAGATCTTCCGCATCCCGCAGAAGAAGTTGTCGAGCCGGGTGCTCCTGTGTCTGCCGATCATCGTGGTCGTCGCGCTGCTGATCTGGTGGTCCAACATCAGCGCCAAGAGTTTCAATTTGCTGTGGAACTACTTCGCATGGGGCAACCAGGTGCTGGCGGCGTGTACGCTGATCGCCGCCACCGAGTGGCTGATCTCGCGCAAGCGCAACGCGGTCATCACGGCGGTGCCCGGGGCGTTCATGACCTTCATCGTGCTCTGCTACATATTGTGGATCTCGCCCGCGCACGGCGGTCCGGTGGGCTTCGGTCTGGAGCTTCACGCCGCGCAGATCGTCGCCGGAGTGCTGGCGGCGGCGGTCCTGGGATTGGCGATCCGGCGCGGTCTCAAGATGCGGAGGCGCTGACGGGTGAACTCTGCCGGTCCCATCCGCAACATCGCGCTCTTGGGGGCCACGGGCTCCATCGGGCGCTCCGCGGCGGCGGTTATCGCGGCGCATCCGGAGCGTTTCAAGCTCCGCGCGGCGACGGCGCACCGGCACGCGGAAGAACTGCTGCGTTTGTGTGAAAAGTCCGGCTGCGGGGTCGCGGCGCTGACCGACGAAGCCGCCGCGCGCGAAGCGGCGCGGGATCTGCCGCGCGGTCTCCGGTTCCTCTCCGGCGCGGCGGCGCTGGTCGAGATCGCCGCGCTGCCCGAAGTGGATACCGTGCTCTGCGCCGTGACCGGCATCGCGGGAACGGCGGCGGTCTTCGCGGCGCTCCGCGCGGGCAAGCGCGTGGCGCTGGCGAGCAAGGAAATAATCGTCGCGGCGGGCGACCTCCTGAACCGGATACCGACGGGCGAAGTGCTGCCGGTCGACAGCGAACACTCCGGTATCTTCCAGTGCCTCGCGGAGCGCCCGGAAGCGGAGATCTCCCGCGTGTTGCTGACGGCTTCGGGCGGACCGTTTTTGAACTGGAGCGCCGAACGCATCGCCCGCGCAACCGTCGCGGACGCGGCGCGCCATCCGGTGTGGGAGATGGGGATCAAGACCTGCGTCGATTCGGCGACGCTGATGAACAAGGCGCTCGAACTGATCGAGGCGCGGCATCTGTTCCGCCTGCAGCCGGAACAGCTCTCCGCGGTGATCCATCCGCAGGCGGTGGTGCACGCGCTGGCGGAACTCTGCGACGGATCGGTGATCGCGCAGATGTCGAATCCGGATATGAAATTGGCGATCCAGTACGCGCTGAGCGCACCGGAGCGTCTGGCGGCGCGTCCGGCGGGGACGCTGGATCTGACGCAGTTGAAAAAGCTGGAGTTCTTCCCACCCGACGAAGGGCGTTTCCCCGCGTTGGCGCTCGGACGCGAAGCGATGCGCCGGGGCGGCGCCGCTCCGGCGGTGCTGAACGCCGCCAACGAAGCGGCGGTGGAGCACTTCGTCCGGGGTGTGATCGCGCTGCCGCGCATCTGGGAATTCGCCGGCAAGGCGCTGGAACACTGCGGCGACTTCGACGACGGCACGCTCGGATCGCGGCTCGCCGCCGGCGACGCGGCACGACGGTATGTAACGGAGCAGATAGGATCATGAAACAGCTGATGTCGATCTGGGCAACACGTCGGAACGGCGTACTCGCGGCGGCGGGGATACTCGCGGCGGCGCTGGCGATACGCCTGTTCGGGATGCTCTTTTCGCCCCTCGAATACGACGAGATCTGGAGCCTCCAGAACTTTTCCCGCCTCTCCGTCTGGCGGATCTTCACCGACCTCGCGCTGCCGAACAACCATCCGCTCAATTCGCTGTGCATCAAATTCTACCTCGGCTTCATCACGGAGCCGCAGTACATCCGGATCCATTCGCTGATCTTCGGCATGTTGTCGGTGGCGCTCTCCGGGGTGCTGGCGCGGGCGCTGCTGCCCGGTCGCGCTCCGGCGCTCTTCACGATGCTCTTCCTCGCGCTGGACGCCGCCGCGATCTACTACAGCGAACTCGCCCGCGGCTATTCGGCACAGCTCTGCTTTCTGCTGCTTTTCGCCTGCGGCGTCGCCTGGAGCGGACGACTGCGCCGCTTCGTGCCCGGCCGGTATCTGCCAGAAGCGGCGATGGTCGCGGGCGCCGTCGGCGCCGTACTGTCAGTACCTTCCGCGCCGATCTTCCTCGTCGCGATCGCGCTCTGCGGCCGCGTCTACCGCCGCAAGCAGCCGGAACTTTCCGTGATGCTCGCTTTCGGCATCGCCGCCGCGCTCGTCGCGGCTTACCTCGCGTGGAACTACTCCGCGCTGCGGCAGGCGCAGCGCTGGGGCGTCAGCCTCGCCACCTTGACCGAATGGGGCGGCTTCATCGGCGTCACGCTGGCGGACTACGTATCCTACGCCGTGCTGCCGTTCATCATCGTCTTCGCCGGGTGCGACCGCAAGCGGGGACTTTTGCTGTTGCTCTGCACCGCGCTGATCTTCGGCTCCGCCGCGTTCGTGGGCGCGGGTCCGTCGCGGGTCTATCTGCCGCTCAGCGTGATCGTCGCCCTCGCCGCCGCCCGGGGCGCGCACATATTGCTCACCGTGGCGTACCTTCACGGCAACCGCAAACTGGCGCGGCTGCTGATCGTCGCCGCGGCGGCGCTCGCCGTGCTGGGGCTTTACCAGCATCACTCCAAGTGGCAGATCACCGACTACTGGCGGTGGTTCATGACGGGACGGGCGATGCCGACGACCTGCTTCACCGTCTACCCGGCGACGGCGGGCTATCCGCTCGGCTGGAACAACTACCCGGAGGCGTGGCGGGACCACTACTCGCGGCTCGCCGACATTTCGCCCGGCGAACGCCGGCTCTGGTGCTTCGGCGTCGCCCCCGGCAAGATCAACGGACTCGACGCCTCCGGCTCGGAAGCGGTGCGGCCGCTCGCCGTACACGGAACGCCGCAGGAACCTGACGGCTTTCCCGCCGTGGAGTACCGTCTGCGTCCGACGGATGCGCCGACGCCCGGCGAATCGTTCATCCTCGCGCTGCCGCCCGGCCCGCGGAACAACGCGCTGGTGCTGACGGGGCGACTGATCAAAGCCGGATGCGACGTGATGAACCTCAACGCGTGGCTCAACGAACAGCTGCAGGCGCCCGGCGGCGTCACGCATTCGGGGCGTCTGCTGTACGGGGTCGCCCCGGCGGATCCCGGCGTCTGGGAACTGGCGCGGCACTTCGGCGGGCGGCTGTACGTATTTATGCCGGATGCGCCGGCGATGCCGTAAAAAAATCCCGCGAGACGGAGGAAAGCTCATGGAAAAACTGCACATCAGTTGCGACGGCGGCGACTACGACATCCTGATCGCCCCGGAGCATCCGGAGGAGGCGCTGGCGCTCCCCGGCGGCAAACTGCTCGTCTGCGACTCCAACGTGGCGAAACTTCACCGCGCCTGGGCGGAAAAACTGACCGCCCCCGCGGATACCTTCGTCTTCCCCGCGGGCGAAAAAGCCAAGAACGCCGACACTCTGCTCGCGATCTGCCGCCGCGCGGCGCAGCTCAAACTGGACCGCGGCGCGACCTTCGTGGCGCTGGGCGGCGGCGTCACGGGCGACCTAACCGGCTTCGCCGCCGCGATCTACCTGCGCGGAGTCGAGGTGATGCAGATCCCGACCACGCTGCTCGCCATGGTCGATTCCAGCGTCGGCGGCAAGACCGCGATCGACATCCCCGAGGGCAAGAACCTCGTCGGCGCCTTTCACCAACCGTGCCGGGTGGTGATCGAGCCGCGCCTGCTCGCCACGCTGCCGAAACGCGAACTCGGCAACGGCCTCGCCGAAGTCGTCAAGACCGCGGTCCTCGGCGACGCGCAGCTCTTCGAACTTCTGGAAAGTAACGCACGACGCCTCTTCGACGCTCCGCTGCCGGAAGATCTCTACGCGGAGATCATTCTCCGCTGCTGCCGCGTCAAAAGCGCCGTCGTCGCCGCCGACGCCCACGAGCACGGCTGCCGCGCGTTCCTCAACTACGGACATACCTTCGGACACGCGCTGGAACTACTGAGCGGCTTCCGCCTCGCCCACGGCGAGGGCGTGGCGATCGGCATGGTTCTGGCGGCGAAACTCGCCGTCCGCCTCGGCGTGTGCGAAGCGGAACTCGCCGCGCGTCAGCTCGAACTGCTGCGGGCGCTCGGACTGCCGACTCTGGTCCCCGCCGGGATCGATCCGCGCGCCTGCCTCGACGCCATGCGCGGCGACAAGAAGGCGCGCAACGGCCGCGTGGTGCTGATCCTGCCCGAAGCGATCGGCAAGGTGCGCGCCGTCGGCGACGTGCCGCCGGAGATCATAGCCGACTTCCTGCGCGAGGTCTTCGCATGACCCCGCGCGAATGCTGCATCGCCTTGAACCGGCTGCCCGGCATCGGTTTCGCCCGCTATCAGGCGCTGGTCGATCACTTCGGATCGCCGGAATCGATCTTTCCCGTCTCCGTCGGCGAGGCGATGCAGATCCCGCGGATCGGCCGCGCCCTCGCGGAGAGCCTCGCCGCCTTCGACCCGGAACGCGAGGTCGAAGCGGAACTCGCCGCCGCCGAAAAAGCCGGGGTCAGGATCTTCACGCTGAACGATCCGGAGTACCCCGCGGCACTCCGCGACCTGAGCGATCCGCCGCTGTGTCTGTACTGGCGCGGACGGCTGCCAGAAGCCGATCTGCCGACCGTCGCCATCGTCGGCACCCGCCGCCTTTCCTCCTACGGCGCGCGGATGACGAGTTCCATCGCCGCCGACGCGGCGGCGGCGGGCTTCGGCGTGATCTCGGGGCTCGCCCTCGGTGCCGACACCCTCGCCCACGAGGCGGCAGTCAAACTCGAACGCCCCACCTTCGGCGTCATCGGCGCCGGCATGAACAATTTTTATCCGCCGGACAACATCGACCTCGCCCGGAAAATGGTCGATCTCGGCGGCGCCGTGATCAGCGAGTTCCCGATCGATTTCCCGATCCAGCGCACGAACTTTCCGCGGCGCAACCGCATCGTCGCCGCCCTCAGCCGCGCCGTGATCGTCACCGAGGCGGGCCTCAAGAGCGGCGCGCTGATCACCGCGCGTCAGGCCGCCGAACTCGGCCGCGAAGTCTTCGCCGTACCCGGACACGCCGACAACGCGCAGGCGCAGGGCTGCCACCGCCTGATCAAAGAGGGCGCGGGACTGATCGAAAACTTTCAGGACGTCGCGGAGGCGTTGGGCTTCGGGCACGCGGTGGAACCGGAACTGCCCGGCTTCGGAGCGGAAGAACCTTCCGCCTCCGCCGCCCCCGCGGAGATCGCCGTGCTGCAAGTGCTGCGCGCTTCCGGCGAAGCGGACCTCGAAAAACTGCGGGACGCCACCGGATTCGACACCGGCACGCTGCTTTCCGTGCTGATGACGCTGGAGTTGAAATTCATGGTGGAGCGCGGCGACGACCAGCTCTACCGCCCCGCGCGCGGCAAATAACCGCCCGGAAAAGGTTGAATTGCTCAAGTTCCGGAAGTATGTTATAACACTTTCCGTGCGCGGCTGGCGAAATTGGCAAACGCAAAGGATTTAGGTTCCTTCGCCGCAAGGCTTGCGGGTTCAAGTCCCGCGCCGCGCACCATCATAAAAACCCGTTGGCACGGGTTTTTCCTCCGTTTCGCGGCGCCGACTTTTTTGACGGGTTGCCGCGCCTTCGGCACTCACTTCTCCGATAAATCGGCTCGTGCCGCGCCTTCGGCACGGCTCTTCGGCGGCTCTCGCTTTCGCGTTCGCCGCCTTGTCAAGTCCCGCGCCGCGCACCATCATAAAAACCCGTTGGCACGGATTTTTCTTCAGTTTCGCGCCGCAGACTTTTTTTGACGGGTTGCCGCGCCTTCGGCACGGCTCTTCGGCGGCTCACGCTTTCGCGGTCGCCGCCTCGTCAAGTTCCGCGCCGCGCACCATCATAAAAATGCCTCATCGACGGTTTATGCCGTAAACTCATACTGTCTTTCTGCTGAAAAAGCCGCCGCTTTTCTTGTTTTACTTCTTTTCTCGGGAAAAGAAGTGAAGCCGGGGTCACGGGGCGGCAGCGCCCGTGTGCCGGCAGCGAAGGCGAGTCCCTGCGTCGCCGTAAAAGGCGGCGCAGTGGCGGCTCCGAAGCCGCCAGGAGGCGAGCGGAGCGTGTGCGGCATATCCGGGCGGCAAACGCCGCTGCACCGTATGTTTTCGCGGAAAACCTTTGCACGCCGCATACCGGCATGTCCGCACCCCGCAAGGTGATATTTTCGGCAAACGCTCTGTCGACCGCAAACCCGCGTCGCCAACGGCGGCGCAATAAAACATCTCGAAGCCGACGTTCGGCTCGCGGGGGGTCGAGGGGGCGGCGAAACGCCCCCCGCTCCCATTGCACCATGTATATTTTTACTTTCGTTTCAAAACGTCTGCCCGATTTAAGCTCAGGCGTGGCACAAACCGTCGAAGAGTCATAAAAACCCATTGGCATGGGTTTTTCTTACGTTACGCGACGCTGACTTTCGGTACTCGCCCGCAAAAAGCGGGGGCTGCCGCAAATTGCAGCAGCCCCCGGCGGTATGTGTATCGGATCAGCGGTCGAAGACGGAGTCGAACTGCTGCCCGGAAGCGCCGAAATCGATGCTCCGGGTGAACTGCGCCGCATCGCGGGCGCCGTACTCGCGGTCCATTCCGCAATCTTCCCACTCGATCGAGAGCGGTCCGGCGTAGCCGACGCGGTTGAGTTCGCGCACGATCGCCTCGAAGTCGACGTCGCCGTGTCCGGGACTGCGGAAGTCCCAGCCGCGACGGTAGTCGCCGAAGTTCAGGTGCGAGCTCAGGATGCCGCTTTCGCCGTCGAGCGTCACCGCCGCGTCCTTGACGTGGCAGTGGTAGATGCGATCGGGGAACGCCCGGATGAACTTCACGGGATCGATGCCCTGCCACACGAGGTGGCTCGGG
>CACZPY010000249.1 GCA_902783135.1 uncultured bacterium | reverse complement strand
GCTTTTGGGCGGAATCGGACGAAAACGTCGCCGTGATCGTGATGTTCTTGTTGGTCGCCTTGGTGTTGCTCGACTTCGCCGTCGGCGCATCGGGGGCCGTCTTGTCGATGTTGGAGATCTTGACGCTCGTCACCTTCGAGACGTTGCCCGCCGCGTCCACCGCGCGGAAGTAGTAGGTGCCGTTTTGGGAGACGGGGTGATCTTCGTTGCAGTCGCTCCACTTCTTGTTGTCGGTCGAAAACTGCCGCTTGGCGGCGTCCGCCGGGATCGCCACGGTGACGATGACGTTCTTGTTGGTCAGCGTGGTGGTATCGGGGGTCACCTTCGGCGCCGCGGGAGCCTTTTTGTCGATGTTGGAGATCTTCACCGTCGTCACATCGGAAACATTGCCCGCCGCGTCGATGCCTTGGAAGTAGTAGGTCCCGTTCGTGGTGGCCTCAAGCGCTTTGGTGTATCCCATCCAGATGCTTTTGTCGGTGGAATACAGCTTCCTTGCGCTGTCCTTCGAGAACGACGCCGTAATGGTGACGCTTTTGTTGGTCGGCTTGGTGGTGCTGACCGTCGCCGTCGGCGCCTTGGGCGCGGTCTTGTCGATGTTGTTTACGGTGAAAGTCATGATGTTGGACTTGTTCCCCGCGCCGTCGATGGCGCGGAACAAATACATCCCGTTCTTGGATACGCTCAACGGTGAGGTGTACTCGTACCAATTCTGGGCGTCGGTCGAATACTGCTTCAGCGCGGTATCCGCCGAGAAAGTAGCCGTGAGGGTGACATTCTTATTCGTCAGCGCGGTCGTGCTGGCCTTGATCGTCGGCGGCAGCGGGTCCGTGGTGTCGCTGGAGGTGATCGTCAGCGTCAATGCGCCTTCGGTCTTGTCGAGGCTGTAGGTGTAATCGCCACATTGGAGCGTGCCGTCGATGCCGATCGTGCCGAGCGTGTCGCCGACCGTCGATTTCACCGTGAACGTGCCGAAGAAGTTGCCGGTTTCGTCGGTGAGCGTGTAATCGCCCACCCGTTGGATCGTCGTGGAAACGGTGATGGTGCAATCCGGGCTCCCGTAGATCATCGACATGTTGTTGATCCGCGCCGTTGAACCGGGGGCGACGGTCGAGAGGTCGAAGTCGACGATGCTGCCGTCCTCGGCTTCGATCCCGCCTTCGACCGAGGGGTCGTCGTTGATGGTGACTTGTCCGGTGAGCTTGGCGCCTTGGTGAAGGAATACTCTGCCGCCGCCGTTCACGGTGACGGAGTTCAACGTGCCGCCCTGGGAGACGTGCACTTCGCCGTCGTTGCTCACGACAGCGTCGTTCGTCGCGCCGCCCTGAAAAATATACGCCGTGCCGCCTTTGCTCACGATGACGCCGTTCGCCGTACCGCCTTGGGAGACGCGTACCGCGCCGCCGGAGCTCAAGACGGTATCGTTCGCCACGCCGCCGTCATACACGCACATGCTGCAGGTTTTCTTCAGGACCGCATCGTTCACCGTGCCGCCGTTGACATATACGCCCCCCAGATTGTTCGCTATGACGCCGTTTGCCGTACCGCCCTGCGAAACATGCAGTCCGGCAAGTTGGCCGAGGGTGGTGTCGTTCACCGTGGCGCCCTTGGAGACGTGCAGACCGTTGGATAAGGTGGTGTGGTTCATCGTGCCGCCGGCGCGGAGGGTAACGTGACCGTACACCATGGCGTATTCCGTCCGTCCGCTTTTGCCGATTTCCAAAAAGGCCTGATCTCTCACGGTCGCGGAGTTGACCACGCCGCCGCCGGAGACGATCAACGTGCCGCCTTTCGACACGGTGATCGAGTCTGCCGTGCCGCTCTTCCGGACGTTCATGGTGCCGCCCGCTTTCATGATCGTTTCGCTCACCTGACCGCCGTCGACAAAAATACCGCCGTTGCCGTTCATGGTGACGAATCGCGCCGTGCCGCCGCCGTAAACATACATCTGAGCCTCGTTGTCGAGGGTGACGGAGTCGGCTCTGGCGAGGTTGTAGACGTACATCTTGGCGGAGTCGGACAAGGTGGTTGAGGTCATCGTGCCGCTGTAAATTTTCGCGGAACCGGTGCCGTTGATCGTGGTACGGTCGGCCTGTCCCAAACTCACTGTCACGAGCCCGTTGCCGTTTGCGGTGGTGTCGAAAGCCGTGCCGCCGTTGGAAACGAGCAAGGTGCCGCCATCGCCCACGGTGGTGGAATTGGCCTGTCCCTTGTATACGAACATGGAGCCGCCGGCCTTCAGCGTCGTCGAGTTCGCCAGCCCGCCATTGACGAAGATGTTTCCGCCTTCGGCAGTAGTACGACTGGCTTCACCGTTCACCATGACGTAAAGCTGCGCGCTTTTTTTCAAGGTCGTTTTGTCCGCCGTGCCGCCGTCGAGGATGTTCAGCCTGGCGGAGTCGTACAAGGTGGCTTCGTAGATCGTCCCGCCGCCGTAAACGCTCGCATAACTGGCGCTGTAGATCGAGGTGAAACTACCACGGCCGCCGTCGATATACAGATATCCGCGATTTGACACCGCGGTGTGGAATTCCTTGCCGCCCTCGGATACGTACATGGTGCCGCCGGCGCTGATGACGGTCTTGCTCGCCTTGCCGCCGTCGGATACGTGCAAGACTCCCGACTTTTGTATCGTGGTGGAGAGCGTTTCACCGCCCCCGGATACGTACACGGTGCCGGTGGCGTTGATGACGGCCTTGGTCGCCTTGCCGCCGTTGGATATGCGCAAGACTCCCGACTTTTGTATCGTGGGAGAGATCACTTCGCCGCCGCTGTAGACCTGCACGACGGTCCCGTCGGCAATGCTCAAATTGTAGCTGGTTTTCCCGGCAACGGTTTTGGTGGCCATAAAACACCTCTTTTTTGGGGGGGACTATATAATTACCATAATATTATAATCTAACGCCGATCACATAAAATTGCAAGCGATATGCGGTGTCGCAGGCAACTTGGGTGAATATTCAAAAGAGCGAGCCCTGTTCGAATGTCTTTGCCGGTTTCGGCGGCTCCGGCTTTTCGGATGTAGCCGGTGCGGCGGCGAAGAGCGGCAGCGTGTCGTCATCATCCGCCTTGACGGGGGAGGGGGGCGGCGTCGGCAGATCGCGCAGGATCCGGTTGAATTCGAAGCGGCGGCACAGTTCCGCGATCTTCGCGTAATCCGGCGCTTTGCGCGCGAGCGTTGCGGGGGCCGTCAACGCCTCCGGGAGTTCGCAGCGCAGCCGCACGAGCTGCAGGTTTTTCCGCAGCAGTTCGCCCTGTCCGTCCAGTTTTTTGCGGTATTTTTCGAGCGCGATCTTTGCCGGATCGTCGATCCACGTTTCGATCGCGCCGCAAGTGTTGAGCAGTTCCGCCGCGCCCTTGGGTCCGATCCCCGGCACGCCGGGGATGTTGTCCGAAGTGTCGCCGACGAGCGCCAGATAGTCCGGGATCAGCGCCGGGACGACGCCGAACTTTTCGACCACCTCGCGCTCCCCGCGCTCGATGAAAGCGCCAGTGTTGCCGTGCCCCGGCGAGACGAGTTTTATCCTCGCGTCGACGAGCTGCGAAAGATCCTTGTCCGAACTCACGATCCGCACGTCGCCCGACTTTTCCGCGCGGGCGAAGGCTCCGGCGAGGTCGTCCGCCTCGTAGTCCGGGTGCGATACGAGCGGCCAGCCGAACGCCTCCGCCATTTCTCTTATCCACGGCATCTGGGTCTTGAGTTCATCGGGCATCGGCGGACGGTTCGCCTTGTATTCGGCGTTGACCTTGAGGCGGAACTCCACCTTGCCGCAGTCGAAGAGCATCGCCCCGCGTTCGGAGGGGTACTTCTTCGCGAGGTCTAGCAGCAGCCGCGTGAAGACGAAGAGCGCGTTGACCGGCTCGCCCTTCGAGTCGGTGAGACGGCGGATCGCGAAAAACGAACGGAAAATCTGACTGTAGGCGTCGATCAGGACCAGCATTTCACATACACTCCGGAGGAGATTCGATATAATCCGTATGTAACATGCCACACTATCAGGCGAAAATCAATATCTCCCAAGATAAAATGCGAAAAAAACACCGAACGGCCACCCCGTATATGGCTGGATGGGTGTTTACAAAGCCGCGCCGCAATGGTATATTATACGGAACGGTTTTTTGTGGAGTTTGGCAAATGGTAAATCTGATAGTGAAAATATTTCCGCTGGCGGCGGTGTTGGTCTCGATCCTCGCGTGCATACGTCCCGGTCGGCTGGCGCCGTTGGGTTTTCTGATCGTGCCTATGTTGGGCGTCATCATGCTCGGCATGGGGACGACGCTCTCGGTCGCGGATTTCGTCGCGGCGGCGAAACGGCCGCGCGCGGTGCTGACGGGGATGGCGTTGCAGTTCCTGCTGATGCCGCTTTTGGCGTTTGCGATCGGTCATGCGCTGGGGCTCCCGAAGGAGCAGTTCATCGGCCTCGTGATGGTCGGTACGGTCGCGGGCGGCACCGCGTCGAACGTGATCGCCTACATCGCGGGAGGCGACGTGGCGCTTTCCATCACCATGACCGCGTGTTCGACCGCCGCGGGGATCGTGCTGACGCCGCTGTTGTCGTCGCTGTATCTGGGGCAGACGGTGCATGTACCCGCGTGGGCGATGTTCCAAAGCATTTTGCTCGTGGTCGCGCTGCCGGTGAGTCTGGGGGTGGTCGTGAACCGCCTGTGTCGCCGCCATACGGCGCTCCTGAACAAGATCTGCCCGGTGGTCTCCGTCGTCGGGATCGTGTTCGTGATCGGGATCGTCTTCGCCCGTAACGCCGACACGGTGTTCCAATGCGGTCCGTTGGTCGTCGCGGCGGTGATTCTGCACAACCTTTCGGGATTGGCGGCGGGATACGGCTGCGCGCGGCTGCTGCGGTGCGACAAACGGACCGCCGTGACCATCGCCATCGAGGTGGGAATGCAGAATTCCGGTTTGGCGGCGGCGTTGGCGCTGAAGTTTTTCGGCGGCGCCTCGGCATTGCCGGGGGCGCTTTTCAGCATCTGGCACAACCTTTCCGGAGCGCTCTTCGCCTCGGCGGTGCGCCGGTTCATCGCCCCCCGCGCACCGGAAAAATAGTTTTTGTCTTGCCGCACTTGACATTGAAAGCCAAGCAATTCGACGACGAACTCTACGATCGCGGGCAGCAAGCCCACGTCCGTGCATTCAGTTCTGCGGCGGGTGGTGCCGGATCGCGATCAGCCGCGAGTGCAAGGTCAGCGCCGCGATGTAGAAGATGAACGCCCAGATCTCGACGGTCGAAAAAAACATCTCGCGTTCCTGCGGGATGAATCCCGATACGAGCAGCAGCGCCCCCATGACAAGTGTGTATCTGCCGCCGACGCGGTTGCTTTCCTTCCAGACTTCGGGATCGACGATCGTCCACGAGTAGCGCACTCCGGCGATCCGGTTGCGTCCGAGTTTCGGCATCAGCAGACCCAGCACGACGAAGAACACGCCGAAGCCGTCGAGCAGCAGTTTGGCGATGAACGGAGCGTTCTCCCGCGAAAACTTCAGGAACAGCAGTATCGCTTCGATGTAGATGAAGAGCGTCAGCGTGAGCATCAGCACCCGGCGCAGCGGCACGACGCCCTCGGGATCGATGACGATCTTGGCTTCGAGCCAGTTCGCGAGCGCGATCCCGACGGTCAGCAGCACGGGCAACGCAAGGTAATGTGGCAGATTGGCGCCGAGCAGTGCCGCGCCCCGCCCCGCATCCCACATCGTCACGCACTTCGCGCCCAGCATGACATACATCAGCGCGACCATGGACCACACATATTTATTCACAAGTTTCTGCATGGAGCGAATACCTCTGCGTCAATCGCTCACCGCTCCGGCGCGGGAGAGTTTCTCGAACAGGTCGGCAAAGACAGTCTCGCGGTCGAGCGACTTCACGCGCACGATGTCGCGCCGCCCCGGCGCCGTGCTCAGCGTCCGGTCGTCGTTGATGACCGGAGCAGTGATCGTTTCGCAGGAACACGCCTGCGGCGCCGCGAAATACGCCACGGTCGAGATGTCCCAGATGATCTTCGAGGAGATCTTGCGCAGATTCATCAGTTCCTCGCACCTGCCGTAGAGAAATTCGCCGATCCTGCCCGCGGGAGCAAGCCCGGGGCGCAGTTCCGCCAGGGTGATATCGAGGTGCGAGGCGACGTCGCGGCAGGGGACCCAGACGAGCGGCACGTCGGCATCGAAGACGATCTGCGCGGCGGGAACGTCCTGCCGCAGATTGAATTCGTTGTTCTCTCCCGGATAGTCGGCCTCGTGACTGCCCAACCATATGACCACGATGTCCCGCGCGATCCCGGGTTCGAGCAGCAGCGCCGAGGCGACGTCGGTGATCGCGGCGATGGCGAGCACATGGAGTTTGCGTCCGGCGGCGCGCGCTTCGTGCGCGAGTTCGATGATGCGGCGCGCGCCCTCGGAATCGACCGGGGTGCGTTTATCCGGCAGATAATTTGCCGAACCGTGCCAAGCGAAGTTTTCCGGCGATTTGCCGAGGATATCGATGATGCGGCGGATCTCGTCGTAGCTCTTGCGCATTCCTTCGGCGGGGGTCGCCGCGCGGAAGTTGCTGAACGGCGCGGCGATCACCGCCCGCAGATCGACCGCCTCCGGAGCCAGCAGCGCGTAGGCGAGGGTGAACTGGTCGTCGACTTCGTTGTAGGTATCGGTATCCAGTACTGCCATTATCGGGAGTTCTTCAGACATTATCCCCGTTTCCTTTTTTTGATTTGCACACAAAAAAACGACCGCGACATATTATATGCCGCGGTCGTGCGTTCATCAAGCGGCAGACGCCGTTTTCGGACCTCAATATCCGAGGATCTTCTTCAGGTTGTTGATGCTGATCTTCGCGCTTTCGACACCCGGATAGTTGCAGATGTCCTGCTCGTAAATCAGCCACTCGCACTTCGAGCCTTCCAACGCTTCGACGCATTCGGCGAGCGGGATGTCGCCGGTGCCGAGTTCGGTGAAGGTGTTGGTCGCGGGGTTGCGGTCCTTGAGGTGCAGCAGCGGCAGACGCTTGGCATAACGCTTGATGTACTCGACTGGATTGACGCCGCCCTGCGCGAGCCAGTAGACGTCCAGCTCGACGTCGAGATCGTCCCCGACCAGCTTGTCATAAGCCCAGGAGCCGTCCGGGAGCTTGACGAATTCCCAGTTGTGGTTATGGTAGGCGTAGCCGAAACCGTTCTTCGCCGCCGCCGCCTTGACCGCGCGGAGTTCCTTGTAGACGGTGTCGAAGTTTTCCATGAACTCCTTCTTGAGGCCGGAGCAGACCATGGTCTTCATGCCCATCGCCTTGGCGTAGGCGTAGTCGGTGAACTCGGGATCGCCGCCCTTGACGCGGCTGGTGTGCATGGACGGAGTCTTCAG
>CACZPY010000248.1 GCA_902783135.1 uncultured bacterium | reverse complement strand
TCAGCGCCTCCAGCACCGTCTTGCCCGGCAGGATCTCCGCCGCCATCGCCGCCGAATGGGTCATGCCGGAACAGCCGATAGTCTCGACCAGCGCTTCCTGAATGATCCCTTCCTTGACGTTCAGCGTGAGTTTGCACGCGCCCTGCTGCGGTGCGCACCAGCCGACGCCGTGCGTCAGACCGGAAATGTCCTTGATCTCTTTGGCCTTGGTCCAGGCGCCTTCCTGCGGGATCGGCGCGGGACCGTGCTTCGGCCCCTTGGCGACGCAGGTCATCTGCTCGACTTCGTGGGTGAAGTTCATACTTGGTTCTCCCGATGTGTATAAATGCTCTCTGACTTTTTCCAGTACGGAAATCCGTATTTAAAATACCGCTTGCCGGGCTTTTTTTCAAGATGTCCGGCTTGCATTTCCGCGGTGAATGCGGTAGATTATTCACCGGAACGCGCCGCGGGGTGTCCCGACGCGAAAAAGGGATCTATTCATACCACCAACGGAGCCGATATAAAATGCTGAAAATCAATCCGACGACCGTATTCCGCGAGGAATTCGACAACAGTGCCATCCTCTTCAACCCCGACAGCGGCGACATATTTTCGCTGAACCCGACCGGCAAGGTGATCTGGAAAGCGCTCGCGGAGGGCGGCGACGAGGTGGCGGTGCTGAAAAAACTCGCCGAAGCCTGTCAGGACCCTCTGCCCGACAGCGCGGCGGACGACCTCAAGGAGTTCATCGCCCAGCTGAAGGAAAAGGGTTTTGTCGCCGATGTCTGATTTTTCACGCCCCGCCATCCGTTCCCTCGCCGACAACGGCGGCGAATGGCGGATCTACCGCGGCAGCAGCATGTTCAGGGTCTTCACTCCGGGGGACTTGCTGCAGGTGGAAAAACTCGTCGCGGCACAGGCGGAGATCGGCGATGTGATCGGATTCGACACGCCGCGCGGCACCGTCGCCGTACACCGCCTGATCGGACGCAGCCCGTCCGGCAAGCTCCGCACGATGGGCGACAACAATCCGGGACCCGACGCCGAAGCGATCCCTCCCGACGCCGCGATAATCCGGGTCGTCGCCGTACGCGGTACGGACGGCGAGATCCGCCCCGTCACGCGCGGAGCCGCCGGGCTCGCCGAGTTCCGGCGCAACCGCCGCCGCCGCTGGTGGGGCGCCGAACTGCCGCGCTACATGGCGGGCATCTGCCGGAGATTGTGGTACTTCAAGCGCACGTTGAGAACTCCCGTCCGCTTCGGCGGCGAGGAGATCTTCTACGCCGGTGAAATCCCGGTGGCACGGCGCGGCGCCAACGGCCGGCTGTCGTGGAGTTCGCCGTGGTACCGGGTGATCTACCGGATCGGACGATGATGAAAAAACTGCCGGTACTGTTTTTGATCTTCAACCGCCCCGACACGACGCGACGCGTGGCGGAAGCGATCCGCGCCTACCGCCCGGAGCGGCTCTTCATCGCCGCCGACGGACCGCGTCCGGACCGCCCCGGCGATGCGGAAAACTGCCGCCTCGCCCGCGCGGCGGCGCTCGACGCCGGATGGGAGTGCGAAGTCCGGACCCGTTTTCTCGACACCAACCTCGGCTGCCGGAACGCCGTGAGTTCGGCGGTCGACTGGTACTTTTCGCAAGTCGACGAGGGGGCGATATTGGAGGACGACTGCCTGCCCTCGCCGGACTTCTTCCGCTTCGCCGCGGCGATGCTGGAACACTTCCGCGACGACGAAAAAGTTATGCACATTTCCGGCGTGAACTTTCAGAACGGCATTCGCCGCGGTTCCGCCGACGCCTTCTTTTCGACGATACCGCATATCTGGGGCTGGGCGTCGTGGCGGCGGGCGTGGCGGCACTACGACGTGGAGATGCGCGATTTTCCGGCGCTCCGGGACTCGGGGAAACTCGCCGCCAATCTGCCGGGGACGCCCTATCTCAAATGGGTGCTGCTGCGGATGATGGGAGAGACCTATCGCAAATCTCCGCACTTCGACACGTGGGACGTGCAATGGCACTACGCGCTCGCCAAACGCGGAGCGCTCGCGGCGGCGCCGAACGTGAATCTGGTCAGCAACATCGGGGGCAGCGGCACCCACCGGGTCGCCGGATCGCTGTGCGGTCTGCCGTTCGGGAAACTGCCGGCCCCCCCCGTTCCGCCGTCCGCGCCCGAAAGCGCCGACGTCGAAGCCGATCTCTACACCTTGAAACGCATCTATGCCGGGAACTGGCGTTCGCGCCTCCGCTATGTCGCGGAACGGTATTTCGGGATCAGAGATTGATCCGCGCCAGTTCCGAAGCGACCCGCTCCGCCGTCACCATATCCACGCAGGGGAAAGTCCCGTTTGCTCTCTGCGTACAGTTCCACGCGCATCCGGCGCACGGGACATCGGCGCACACGAAACGCGGAGCGCGGATATAAGACGCCATGGAGCCCTCCGGATACGGACAGTACCATCCGGGATGTCCGCCGCCCGCCACCGCCAGCGCCGGAACGCCGCACCACGCCGCGAAGTGGATGCCGCCCGTGTCGTTGCCGACGACCGCCCGGGCATTCGCCAGAAGCCGCGCGAACTCCCATGCCGTGAGTTTCCCCGCCAGCGGGACGGCGCGCGCACCGATGGCGCGCGCGGCGGCATCGACCAAAGACGCCTCCGCCGCCGTACCGGTCACGGCACACGGCATATCGCCCCCGGCGAGCACCGCCGCCCAGCGCGCGGGATCCCACGCGGCTCGGATGCCCTTGCCGCTCCCCGGCAGGACGACGATATAACTTGCCTCCGCCCACTCCGGCAGCGGCGGCGGCAGTTCGGGGCGAGGCAGTTCCCGGAAGTTCCCGAGCATCTCGGAAAATGCGCGGTTCTTCTGCGCCTCGTGCCGATTTTCCGGACAATCGATCCAGTTGGCATACAACAGCTTTTCCAACCGCCTGCCGACGGACGAGTGCAAATGTCCATCACCGACCGCGAAGGCGTATCCGACATCGGCTCCGGCGGCGAGCGCCACACGATCTTCCAGCAACGGTTCCCGGAAAAAACGCGGTTGCAGCAGCATACCGTATTTTCCATCCGCGACGCGCCGGTTCGTTTCGCGGCGGTACGCCATGTCCGTCATGTAGCGCCGTACCTCTATCGGGATGAATTCGTCGAAGGGGAGCAGATGCTCCGCGACTTCGCTCCACGCGGCGTTGGTACACAGCGCGAGGTGATACTCGCCGCGCGGATAAAGCTCCCGCAGCATAAGTGCATAAGGCAAATACAACGCGAAGTCGCCGAAGCCGTCAAGCCGGACCGCCAGTATCCGGTGCGCGTCATGACCGCGGCGGCGGAATGCGAGATGCGCCCGGAACATATCCGCGGTCAAAGCGATTTTGGACCCGATACGCATCCCGGCGACCTTTCCGCGTTCACCGCTTCTTCAGCACGAACACCCCGCCGATGGCGAACAGATTGGGCAACGCCTCGGTGAGCCGGGGGAAACGCGCCGGCAGCGGCGTTTCCTGAAGTATCTCGATATCCAACTCTTCGCACAGTTCGCGGAAGTCCCTGATCGTGCTGAAGTGGATGTTCGGCGTGTCGTACCAGTGATAGGGCATCTGCGAGTTGCGCGGCATCCGCCCCTGAAAGAAGACCTGCAGCCGGCAGCTCCAGTGACCGAAGTTGATGACGCTGACCGCCGCCTTGTGCCCGATCTGCACCATGCGCGCGAGCAGGCGCTCGGGATGGCGCATTTCCTGCAGCGTCTGACTCAACAGCACCCAGTCGAAACTGCCGTCGTCGGTGAAATCCAGCTTGCCGTTGAGGTCGCTCTGCACCACGGGAACGCCGTTGGCGATGCAGCGGCCGATCTGTTCGGCGTCGATCTCGACTCCCTGAACGACGGCGCCCTTGTCCTGAAGCTGCTTCAGAAACGTGCCGTCGCCGCATCCGAGGTCGAGTACCCGATCGCCGGGGGAAATAAGTTCGGAAATGACGTCCAGATCGCGGCGGCGGTTAAGATCGCGTATCTTCTTAAACATGTTTCAGACCCTCCTGACGGTGGCGCAGGAAATCCCGGATCATCCGCCCCAGTATATCGACTTCCAGCAGAAATGCGTCGTGACCGTAACTCGACTGGATCTCGCAGAACGAGACGGGTAGTTTGTTTTTCAGCATCGCCTCGACCAATCGCTTCGACTGCCACGTCGGGAAGAGCCAGTCGCTCGAAAACGACACGACCAGAAACGCCGCGTTCGTCAGCGCGAAGGTCTTGATAAGATCGCCGTCGGCGTGCGCCGAAAGGTCGAAGTAGTCGGTCGCCCGCGTGATGTAGAAGTAACTGTCGGCGTCGAAGCGCTCGACGAAGCGCTTGCCCTGATGCTCCAGATAACTCTCGACCGCGAAGTCGTAGTTGAAGTCGTAATCGTAGGATTCCTTGTTCTGAAGATTGCGCCCGAACTTGCGGCTCATCGTCTCCTCGGAAAGGTAGGTGATGTGCGCCAGCATCCGCGCCGCGCCGAGTCCGCGCGACGGCGGCTCGTCGGTGGAGTAGTCGCCGTTCTTGAACGCCGGATCCGCCTTGATCGCTTCGCGCGCCACCCAGTCGAAGGCGATGTTCTGCGGCGAAAACTGCCCCGCCGTCGCGATCGGGATCGCGCAATCGATGGACTCCGGATATTCGACCGCCCACTCCAAAACCTGCATCCCGCCCATCGAACCGCCGACGACCGACAAGAGTTTCTTGATGCCGAGGTGGTCGATCAGAGCTTTCTGCGCACGCACCATGTCGCGCACGGTGATGACGGGGAAGTTCAGATTGTAGGGCTTGCCGGTGTCGGGGTCGATGGAACGCGGCCCCGTCGAACCGGAACAGCTGCCGATGATGTTGGAGCAGATCACGAAGTACTTGTCGGTGTCGATGTACTTGCCGGGACCGATCATCGCATCCCACCAGCCGGGCTTGCGGTCCTCGGGGGTGTGATACCCGCAGACGTGGGCGTCGCCCGAGAGCGCATGGGTGATGAGCACGGCGTTGGAGCGCTCCGCATTGAGCGTTCCCGCCGTCTCGTAACGGATGTTCACATCCTTAAGCGCGCGGCCGCAATCGAGCGGCAGCGGATCCATCAAATGAAAATCCTTCGCTTCGACGAGGAAGATATCTGTATTTTTTTCGGCGATTTCGGGTGCCTCGCATCGGTTGTAAATGTTGAGTTCGTTACTTCGAACCATATCTTATTAATATAGCACGAAACACGAGTTTTTACAACACGGGAGAAAGGCGCATCACCAGTTCACCGGGGGCTTTTTCGCCGTCGATCCGGGTGCGGCCGTAATCGCGCTGGAGATCGATCGCCAGCATCGTCCCCGGCGGAGCTTCCAGCACCTCCACGGCACACCAGCCGTCGAGATTTTCAAGAGCGATCAGATCGACGTCGTTTTCGCCCTTCTTCAACCGGGCGGCTCCGACGGTCGTCAGAAACGTTCCCGGTTGGGCGGCGAACACCTTTAGCCGCATGACGCCGTCTCCCGACCTGCCGCCGACGAAGCGTTTTTCGAGCTTCATCCCCGGCTTTACCGCGACCCCCTGCCAACCGCCGAAGGTTTGCGGCCCGTGATCGAAGATCCAAGTCTTGCCATCGGCGCCGACGATCTTCGTCCCGTTCGGGCGCACAATCCGCATCACCGCGCTTTCGCAGTTGTTGCGGTAAAATTCATAAGCATAACCGCTCGCGAAAATCCCCGCCAGCACCGCCGCAAAAG
>CACZPY010000247.1 GCA_902783135.1 uncultured bacterium | reverse complement strand
GATCCCGGTCCGCTTGCGGTAGGCGGCGGCGACGCGCTCGGCGTACTCCGCGGCGCCGGCGCTTTCGACCAGATGAACGGTGATCCCGCCGAAGCCGCCGCCGGAGAGCCGCGCCCCGAGACAGCCGGGGATCGACTTCGCCAGTTCCACCAGATAGTCGAGTTCCGGCGTGCTGTTCTCGAAATTCAGCCGGCTGGATTCGTGCGAGTCGAACCACAGCCGCCCGAAGCCCGCGATGTCGCCCTCGTCCAGCAGCCGCACCCCCGCTTCGACGCGGGCGCACTCGCCGACCACATGCAGCGCGCGGCGGTACTCCTTCCAGTTGAGCTGCGACCGCGCCGCGCCGAGTTCGTCGTATGAAACATCGCGCAGCGCCTTCACGTTGTCGAAGAGTTTGGCGAGTCTGCCGACGGCGCTTTCGCAGTCGCGGCGGCGCGCATTGTAGTCGCTCGACACCAGATTGTGCTTCTTCATCGAGTTCACGACCACGATCGAATATCCCGGCGGCAGCGCCACCGTGCGCACCACCGACTGGGTGCGGAAATCGCTGAGGATCATCGCATTTTCCCGGCCGAAGATCGAACTGAACTGATCGAGCAGTCCCGTCTGGAGCCCGAGGTAGTCGTTTTCCACCAGCTGTCCGAGCCGCGCCCACTCCTCCGGCGCCATGCCGATATCGAACGCGGCGCCGATCGCCAGCGCCGCCGATATCTCCAGCGCGGCGCTGCTCGACATGCCCGCCGACAGCGGGACCGTGCTTTCGATCGCGGCGTCGAAGCCGCCCAGTTCCGCGCCGATCTTCATGAGTTCCACCGCCACGCCCTTCACATAGCGGCTGCCGTTGCGGTCGGGCGGCGCGTCGGGGCGCGACAGATCGAACTGCATCTCGTCGCCGCTGCGGAAGTCTTTGAGCCGACAGATCACCCCGCCGTTGGGACGCAGCGCGAAGCGGGTCTCCTGCCCCACCGCGCACGACAGCGTCTCGCCCTGATTGTAGTCGGTGTGATTGCCCAGTATCTCCAAGCGCCCCGGCGCCGCCGCCGCCGCGGTGGGTTCGAAGCCGTAGTGGCTTATGAATTTGTCGATGAATCTTTCCATAGTCAGCTGTTCCCTCAATACGGTTGTATGTTGATTCAAATTGAAATACCTTTCACATGAAACAGATACGCGATATGCACTGATCGAAGTTCTCGCGCCCGCTCAGGATGTCGATCTGGATGCGCAGATAGTATATCGGCACGTCGCAGCGGTCCAGCCGGGGCATCCGCACGGCGTCCTTTTCGGTGGTCACGATCATTTCGGCGCCGGCATCCTTAGCCTGATTCACGAAGTCGATCAGCTCCTGCTGCGTGTAGCGGTGATGATCGGCGTAGTGGTCGGCAAGGACCAGTTCCGCACCCAACTGGCGCAGGAACTCCTCGAAGCTTTCCGGCCGCGCGATCGCCGACAGCGCCGCCACCCGGCGTCCCCTCAGATGCTCCAGATCCTCCCGGTCATGCGAGAAGAGTTTGACCAGATACTGCGGCTTGTGACAGCATTCTATGATCTCGGCGCGGCGGGTATGACGGCGGATGAAACGCTTCAGATGTTCGAGTTTGTGGCTGCCGTCGGACTTGGTCAGGAAGATGTAGTCGGCGCGGCGGATGTTCTTGATCGGCTCGCGCAGAATGCCCCGCGGCAGCACGTGACCGTTGCCGAAGGGATCGGTCGAATCCACCAGCACGATGTTGATGTGCGGCCGCAGCATCAGGTACTGGAACCCGTCGTCAAGGATGATCACGTCGCTGTGGAAGTGGTCGATGGCGTAGATACCCGACTTGACCCGGTCCTTGTCCACCAGCACCGCCACGTCGCGCAGATTCGACGCCAGCATGTAGGGCTCGTCCCCGGCGTACTCCGAGTTCAGCAGCAGATCGCAGCCGTCGGAGACCACCTTCGGCGGGATCTCGATCTTCTGCGAACGGAAGACCTGAAGCGCCTTCGACCACAGCGAACGCTTCCGGCTCCGGTAGCCGCGGCTCAATATCGCCACCCGGCGTCCCTTGCTGCTCAAACTCCGCGCGAAGACCTCGACCACCGGGGTCTTGCCGGTGCCGCCGCAGCTCAAGTTGCCGATGCTCACCACCAGACACCCCAGCGCATGGGGTCGGATCACCCGCTTGTCGTACATCCACAACCGGAACTGCGCCCCCATGCGGTAGCAGCGCGAAGCGAAAAACAGCAGCGCGCACATCGCCCGGTCGTACCACTGGCGGCGGCGGCCGTCCATCAGCTCCAGAAAGTACTGTTCGAGCTCTTCGGTTTCCAGTTTGAACTTGTGCATGACAACAAAACGTTCTTCCGCCCCACCGTTCCCGACCTCCCGGACGCCGAACGGGCGGACAAAATTATACAGTCGTTATAATGTACCACCGGAACCCCCGCTATTCAAGCAATAACGTGCGGGCGCGCGGAATAATCGACGCGGCGGGCTTGAAAAAAATACCGCCGATGGTATTTTAATGTCATTTCGGAAAACATCTCGAATGGAAGCACGGTATGCCGGAACATAAGATCGGCGGCAGCATCCCGGAACTGCCGCCGGATGACGGATCGATCGCACGTTTCCGGGAATATGCGGAGTCCTTCAAGGGCGAAAGCGTGTTCTGCGACGAGAACATCGACCTCAAGGAGGAGCATACGCTCCGCGTCGTCGCCGAAACGACCCGGCTGTGCGCGGCGGAAAAGATCGAACCCCGCCTGTGCGCCCCCGCCCGATGCGCCGCGCTGCTCCACGACCTCAGCCGTTTTTCGCAGTTCCGGCAAAGCGGCAGTTTCAACGACGCCAGGAGTTTCGATCACGGCGACCGCTCCGCCGAGATCGCGGCGGCGGAGGGGTGGGTGAACCACCTCGAACACCGCATGGCGGAAGCGGTGCTGACCGCCGTCTGCTGGCACAACAAGCCCGCGATCCCGCAAAACCTGTCGCCGGATGCCGACACCCTGACACGGATCGTGCGCGACGCCGACAAACTCGACATCTTCAAGGTTCTGCTCGAACATCTGGAACATCCGGACAACTCCGCCGTCACCTTCTCGCTCGATCCCCGTCCGGAGGTCACCCCGACGATCGCCGCCGCGATCGCGGAGGGACGTCAGGCCGCTCACCGCGACATGCGGACGGCGACGGATTTCCTCGCCGCCAAACTGCTGTGGCCGTTCGATCTGAACTTCGCGTGGAGCCGCCGCGAATTTCTGCGCCGGGATTACCTCGGGCAGTTGATGTCCCACCTGCCCGACGACGAACTGCTGCGCGCCGCCGCCGCGCGCGCCGCCGGGCACTGCCTGAAATAATATCTCCCATCGGGGCAAACAAAGTATTTTTCCGGTTGCTTTGACGACGATCCGGGGATATATTATGTTTCGACATGTTTCCACGGTGATGTCGCACCGTCGGGCATGTCATGTGAAAATCAAATAATCGTCGTTTCAAATGTGTTTTCAAGGGAGAATGGGGATTCATGAAAACGCAGTCGCAAGATTTTGCGGAACTGAAAGTCGACGGCAAGGTGATCCGGCTGCCGATAGTCGTAGGCACCGAGGGGGAAAGAGCGTTGGACATCACCGGTCTGCGCCGCCAGAGCGGTCTGGTGACGCTGGATCCGGGATTTGCCAACACCGCCTCCTGTACGAGCCAGATCACCTACGTCGACGGTGAACACGGAATACTGCGCTACCGGGGTATTCCGATCGAAGAACTGGTCAAGAAGGCGATGTTCGTCGACGTCGCCTATCTGCTGGTCCACGGCCAGCTTCCGAACGCCTCCGAGCGGCGCAGCTTCTCGGAGCAGCTGAATTTGAGCAGTCTGCTCCACGAGGACATGCGCCACTTCTTCGACCATATGCCGCAGGGCGCGCATCCCATGCACATCCTGTCCACGATGATCAACGCGATGACCGCGTTCTATCCCAATGTGGACATCAAGTCGATGGCGGACAACATCGACGAATCGTGCGCGCGGGCGATCTCGATCGTCCGCACGATGGCGGCGTTCGCCTACAAGAAATCGATCGGCGAACCGGTGGTCTATCCGCGTCACGACCTGTCGTACTGCGCGAATTTTCTGAACATGATGTTCGATTCGCCGGTCAAGCCCTACCGCATCGAACCCGAAGCGGTGCGCATGCTGAATCTGTTGTTCATCATCCACGCCGATCACGAGCAGAACTGCTCCACCTCGACGGTGCGGGTGGTCGGCAGCGCGCAGGTGAATCTGTACGCGACGATCTCGGCGGGCATCTCGGCGCTCTCGGGACCGCTGCACGGCGGCGCCAATCAGGCGGTGATGGAGATGCTCCGCACCATCCAGGCGGACGGGGACGTCATGAAGTTCATCCGCATGGCGAAGGACAAGGACAATCCCTTCCGGCTGATGGGCTTCGGACACCGGGTCTACAAGACCTACGATCCGCGCGCCGAGATCGTCCGCCGCGAGTGCGACGCCTTTTTGAGCAAGCTCCACTACCGCGACCCGCTTTTAGACGTGGCGCGCGAGGTCGAAGCGGCGGCGCTGAAGGACGAATACTTCATCGAGCGGCACCTCTACCCCAACGTGGACTTCTACACCGGCATCATCTACCGGGCGATGGGGATCCCCGAAAACATGTTCACGGTGATGTTCGCGCTGGCGCGTCTGCCCGGCTGGGTGGCGCACTGGAGAGAGATGATCGGCGACGACACCAAACTGGTCCGGCCGCGACAGATCTACACCGGGTGTCCGCTCTGCGGAATGGACACCGACCTTTCCGTGAACCGCACGCTGGTCATCTGACCGGAGCGCGCCCCGTCCGCACCCCACCGCAACCGGAGTTGTTACACCTATGGCAAAAGGGACTTTGACACAGAAAATAATCGACGCGCACCTCGCGGGAGGTTCGCACCATACGGGAGAACCCGTTTCGATCCGCATCGACCAGACGCTCACTCAGGACGCCACCGGCACGATGGCGTTTCTGGAGTTCGAGGCGCTGGGGACGCCCCGCGTCCGCACCGAACTGTCGGTGTCGTACGTCGACCACAACATGATGCAGAACGGTCCAGAAAACCGCAACGACCATCTGTATCTCGAAAGCATCGCGCGGCGGACGGGAGCGGTCTTCTCGCCGCAGGGCAACGGCATCTGCCACCAGCTGCATATCGAACGCTTCGGCGCGCCGGGCAAGACGCTGCTCGGTTCGGATTCGCACACGCCGACCGGAGGCGGCATCGCCATGCTGGCGATCGGCGCGGGCGGTCTGGACGTGGCGCTGGCGATGGCGGGCAAGCCCTTCACCCTCGCCTACCCCAAGGTCATCGGCATCCGGCTCACGGGACGGTTGAAAAGCTGGAGCAGCGCCAAAGACGTGGTGCTCAAAGTATTGAGCATCCTCACCACCAAGGGCAACGTCGGCTGCGTCGCGGAGTACTTCGGCGACGGGGTGGCGACGCTTTCGGTGCCGCAGCGCGCGACGATCACCAACATGGGAGCGGAACTGGGGGTGACTTCGTCATTGTTCCCCTCCGACGACCGCACGCGGGAGTTCCTCGCCCGGCAGGGGCGGGAGGAGTGCTTCGTACCGCTCGCCGCCGATCCCGACGCCCGCTACGACCGGCTGATCGACATCGATCTCGGCGAGATCGTCCCCCTCGCGGCGTGCCCGTCCAGTCCCGACCTCGTCAAGCCGGTCCGCGAACTCGAAAGCATCAAGGTCGATCAGGTGCTCATGGGCAGTTGCACCAACGGATCGTTCCGCGATCTCGCGATGGCGGCGACGGCGCTGCGGGGCAGAAAGATCGCCGCGGGGATCTCGCTCGCGATCGCCCCCGGCAGCCGCCAGACCCTCGAAATGCTGGCGGAACGGGGATTTCTGACCGACCTCGTCGCGGCGGGCGCGCGGATACTCGAAACGGGATGCGGCCCCTGCATCGGACAGGGGCTCAGCCCCGCGGACGACACGGTGAGCGTCCGCACCTTCAACCGCAACTTCGCCGGACGCAGCGGCACCAAGGGCGACCGGCTTTATCTGGTCAGCCCCGAAACGGCGGTCGCGACCGCCCTGACGGGACATCTGACCTCGCCCGACACCCTCGACTTCCCGCATCCGGAGATCGAGGAACCGGAACGCTACCGGATCGACGACCGACACTTCCGGCGCGACTTCGACCCGAAGGCGGAGGTCGTCCGCAAGCCCACGATCGGCGAACCGCCGCACAACTCGCCGCTGCCCGACGATCTGGCGGCGACGATCCTCATCAAGGTCGGCGACAAGATCACCACCGACCACATCATGCCCGCCGGGATACACCTGAAGCACCGGAGCAACATCCCCCGCTACGCGCAGGTGGTGTTCGAGTGCTTCAACACTCCGGGAGCGCCCTCGTTCGCCGAACGCGCGGAAAAACTCCGCGACGCGGGCGGCGCGGGAGCGATCGTCGGAGGCGAAAGTTACGGTCAGGGGTCGAGCCGCGAACACGCCGCGATCTGCCCGATGTATCTGGGCGTCAAAGCGGTGATCGTCAAATCGCTGGAACGCATCCACCGCGCCAATCTGATCAACTTCGGGATCCTGCCGCTGGAGTTCGCCGACCCCGCCGATTACGACCGGCTGGTTCCCGGCGACGTGCTGGTCTTCAAGGGACTGCGCGGCGGGTTGACCCGGGGCGGCGGCACCGTGACCGCCGAAACGAACGGGAGGAAGATAGTTTTCGACTGCCGCCTTTCGCCGGGTGAACTCGAAACCGTCCTCGCCGGCGGAAAACTCAACTCGGTCGAAGCATAAGGAGCAATTTCATCATGGTTTTCAAGAAGATCTCACTGCCCGACGGCGACCCCGTCAGCGTCGACGCCGGCGGAAAGACCGTGGTGCCGTCCCATCCGATACTGGGCTTCATCGAGGGCGACGGCATCGGTCCCGACATCATGCGCGCCGCGATGGCGGTGTGGAACGCGGCGGTGGAACGCGCCTACTCCGGCACCCGCAAGATCGCCTGGTGCGAACTCTACGCCGGCGCCAAGGCGACAAGCGTGTACGGAGAAAATCAGTGGCTCCCCGACGAAACGGTGGAGGCGCTCAAAATGCTCCGCGTGGCGATCAAGGGACCGCTCACCACCCCGATCGGCGGCGGCATGCGCTCGCTGAACGTGGCGCTGCGGCAGGAACTGGATCTGTACGCCTGCGTGCGCCCGGTGCGCTACTTCGCGGGAGTGCCCTCGCCGGTGAAGCACCCCGAACTGACCGATATGGTGGTCTTCCGCGAAAACACCGAGGACATCTACGCCGGCATCGAGTGGCAGGCAGGCACCCCGGAAGCGAAACTGATGGTGGATTTTCTGCAGAAGCGGATGCATGTCACCGGGATCCGTTTCCCCGCCAGCAGCGGCATCGGCGTCAAGCCGATCTCGCGCGAAGGGACGGAACGGCTGATGCGCGCCGCGCTCGACTACGCGCTCGCCAACGGACGCCGCAGCGTGACCATCGTCCACAAGGGCAACATCATGAAGTTCACCGAGGGCAGCTTCAAGACCTGGGGCTGCGACCTCGTGCGCCGCGAATACGCGGGGCGCGCCGTCTGCTACTCCGACTGCGGCGGCACGGCGCCCACCGGACAGGTGCTGGTCAAGGACTGCATCTGCGACGCCTTTCTGCAGCAGATACTGACCCGCCCCGCCGAGTACGACGTGATCGCCGCCCCCAATCTGAACGGCGACTACATCTCGGACGCGCTCGCGGCGTGCGTCGGCGGCATCGGCATCGCTCCCGGCGCCAACATCAACTACCAGACCGGACACGCGGTTTTCGAAGCCACCCACGGCACCGCGCCCAAATACGCCGGATTGGACAAGGTCAACCCCTCGTCGCTGATCCTGTCGGGCGAGATGATGCTGCGCCACCTCGGATGGGTCGAAGCCGCCGCGCTGGTGATCGACGGCATCGAACGCGCGATCGCGGACGGGATCATGACCTATGACCTCGCCCGGCTGAGCCCCGGCACGACCGAAGTCAGCTGCTCCGGCTTCGCCCAAGCGGTGATCGACCGGATGGCGACAAAAAATTTGTAAAATCCCGGAAGTGGATGTAATTT
>CACZPY010000246.1 GCA_902783135.1 uncultured bacterium | reverse complement strand
GAGGCGCGATTGGAAAATTGTTTGGATGAACAGGACGCTGCTTTGGAGGCGCTCCGCGAAGATCTTTCTGAAACCAAAAAACAACCAGAGGACCAGTAAAATGAACGACCGGATGTTGGCCAGCGGCAATGAAGCCATTGCCATGGCGGCCTTTGACTGCGGGGTGAATCTGGGCGCGGGATACCCCGGCACGCCCTCGTCGGAGATACTCGACGAGTTCAGCAAGCTCGGCGGCACCGCCGAGTGGGCGCCGAACGAAAAGTGCGCGCTCGAAGTCGGTATCGGCGTCGCCGAAGGCGGCGGGCGCTCGATCGTCACGATGAAGCACGTCGGTCTGAACGTGGCGGCGGACCCGCTTTTCACCATCGCCTACTCCGGCACTCCGGGCGGGCTGGTGATCGTAAGCGCCGACGATCCCGGTATGGCGTCGAGCCAGAACGAACAGGACAATCGCCGCTACGCCCGCGCCGCCGGGATCCCGATGTTCGAGCCGACGGATACGCAGGAGTGCTACGACTACACCGTCGCCGCGTTCGAACTCGCCGACCGCTACCGCGCGCCGGTGCTGCTGCGTCTGACGACCCGGGTCTGCCATTCCAAGTGCGTCTTCGTCCGCAACCATGCCGCCGAGCCGCCGCGCCGGGGCAGTTATACCAAGGACGCGCAGGCGAACGTGATGGTCCCCGCCAATGCGCGCAAGGCGCACCGCCGTCTGCGCGCCGACCTCGCCGCGATGCAGGCGGAAAACGAACAGGGTAAATACTCCGTCGAAGTTTCCAAATCCAAGGATTTGGGCGTCATCGCGAGCGGCATCGCCTATCAGCATGTGCTCGACGCGGCGCCCGAGGCGTCGGTCTTCAAGCCCGGCATGACCTATCCGCTGCCCGTCGAGGCGATGCGCCGCTTCGCCGCGTCGGTCAAACGCTGCGTGGTGGTGGAGGAGGGCGACCCCGTGATGTACGAGGCGCTCCGCATCGCGGGGATCGCGGTCGAAAACAAGCCGGAAATGTACCGTTTCGGAGAACTCAACGTCGCGCGCGTCCGGCGGATCATCGCCGGCGACGTGTCGCCGGAACCCGCTCCCGTCCCCGGCAAGCCGCCGCAACTCTGTCCCGGCTGTCCGCACCGCAAGAGTTTCGAGGCGCTGCGCGACCTCGGATGCATCGTCGCGGGCGACATCGGCTGCTATACTCTGGGCGTGATGCCGCCGTTTTCGGCGATGGATATTTCGGTGTGCATGGGCGCCAGCATCACCGTCGGCGTCGGGATGCGCAAGGTGCTGCCCGAAGCCGAGGCGCGCCGGGTGGTGAGCGTGATCGGCGACAGCACCTTCTGGCACAGCGGCATCAACGGACTCGTGGAACTGGTCTACAACCCGCCCAAGACCGGACATGTGGTGATCGTGCTCGACAACTCGACCACCGCCATGACCGGTATGCAGGAGCATCCGGGCACCGGGCGCAAACTCGACCATGTGACCCCCGCGACCAAGCTTTCCATCGAGAAGGCGGCGGAGGGCATCGGCATAAAGAATATCGACATCGTCGACACCACCGCCGAGAACGAACGTTTCAAGGAGATTTTGAAACAGCGTCTGGCGTCCGACGAATGCAGTCTGATAATCGCCCGGCGGTCGTGCATCATCGCGCTGGCGAAGAGCAAACAGTATGCGAAATGAGGTTCGAAAATGAATAAAACCACCAATATCGTCGTCGCCGGACTCGGCGGGCAGGGCGTTTTGAAGGTCACGGACATTCTGGCGGAGGTGCTTTTCCGCGCCGGATTCGACGTGAAGAAGAGCGAGGTCCACGGAATGAGCCAGCGCGGCGGCTCGGTGTCGAGCGAAGTGCGCTTCGGGGACAAGGTCGCCAGTCCGATGGTACCCGCGGGCGAGTGCGATCTGCTGGCGGTGCTGGATGCAACGCAGCTGGAAGTGGTCGCGGCGGCGAAGCGCCCCGATTGCGTCGTGATCGCGCCGGGGGACGTGCCGACCGACAAACTCGCGCATCCGAAGGCGCTCAATACGATGATCCTCGGCGCGATGGCGGCGAAACTGCCGCAGGTCAAAGACGAAAAATTATGGTTCGAGGTCATCGGCGAAGCGTTTCCGGAAAAACTGCGCGACTTGAATATCGAGATGTTCAAGCTCGGTTTCGCCAGCGGCAAATAAATACGCAAATTCCGTGCGGCGGCGAGTGACGCCGCGGGAATGCCGGGAAGCGGTCGGAGTGAAGATATCCTCCGGCCGCTTCATTGTTTGTTGCGGCGGCTGGAACACTGATTCGGGTGGTCGGCGAGGCGGTAGACGATCGGGGGCAGGGGGGCTCCGGCGAGGAATTTCGTCACGAGCTTTTCCGCTTCGGTGAAATTTCCTTCGGGGAGCCAGTAGATCGGGTTTCCCTCGCGTTCGAGTTTGCGGAAGAAGATATCCTGACGTTTGGCGAATTGCCGGATGCGGTCGAGCAGCGTGTCGCGCATTTCGTCCCGGGTGCATTCGCCTTTGAGATAACGGCCGACTTCACGGTATTCGAGCCCGAAGTACTCCAACTTTTCCGGCGGTACTCCGTACTTTTCCGTGAGGTCTCGCACCTCGTCGATCATCCCCGCCGCCAGCCGGGCGTCGAGCCGGGCGGCGATGCGCTCGCGCACCGTCGCGCGCGGATAGAGCACGCCGAGGATAAGGTACTCCGCCTCGAACGGGAATCGGAAACTCGCTTCGCCGTCCGGATTCTGCCGTTCGCGCGGTTTCCCCGGTTCGCGCGGCGTGAGTTTGCCGCCGGGCAGTTCGTAGCGGTTCAGCAGCGCCGCCAGATACAGCGCGGTCCCGCCGCACAGGATTATCGTTTTGCCGCGCCGCGCGATGTCGGTCACGGCGCGCGAAGCGTCGCGGCAGAAGCGGGCGAGATCGTAGACTTCGGTCGCCGGATCGGCGACGTCGATCAGGTGGTATCTTACGTTTCCGTATTCCTCGAGATCCTTACCGGTCCCGATGTCCATGCGACGGTAGACCTGACGCGAATCCACGCTGACGATCTCGCCGCCGAAACGCCGCGCCAGAGCCACGGCGAGCGCGGTTTTTCCGGTCGCGGTTGGACCGGTGACGGCAACGATTTTCAAAATTTCGCTCATAATTACTGTCGCAACGGTTGTAAAGACGGGGTTGCAAGCATTATATTATGCCCCATGAATTGATTATTGTCAAATCAAAACAGGTCGATTTGCGATGGAAAAGCAGAGAACACTGGCGGGGAGCGCCAAACTTTCCGGGATAGCACTGCACTCCGGTGCGCGGGTCTCGCTGCGCGTGGAACCGGCGGAGGAGAACTCGGGCATCGTTTTCCGGCGGGTGGATCTGCCCGGCGCTCCCGAAGTGCGGGCGCTGGCGAGCAACGTGGTCGAGGTCCAGCGCGGCACCACCATCGCCTCGGGCGAGGCGCGGGTCTATACGGTGGAGCACATCATGTCGGCGCTCCACGCGTTGCGGGTCGATAACTGCGTGGTCGAGATGGACGGCATGGAGCCGCCGATCTGCGACGGCGGCGCGCTGCCCTTTGTGGAAATGATCGAAGAAGCGGGGATCGTCGAACAGTCGGCCCCGGCGGTGTACTTCACGCCCAAGGCTCCGGTGGCGGTGGTCCAGGGCGGGGCGCGGGTGGTGATCATCCCCGACGCGGAAAAACTGCGCATATCGTGCGTCACGAGTTTTCGCGGGTGTCCGTTCGATCCGCAGTTCTGCGAATTCGAACTGAGCGATCCGGAAAAGTACCGCGCCGAGGTCGCTCCCGCGCGTACCTTCGTCGATTACGGAGATCTGAAGATGCTGCTGGCGATGGGACTCTGCAAAGGCGGCAGTCTGGACGCGGCGGCGATCATCCACGACGGGGCGATCATCTGCAAGGATAAATTGCGTTTCACCAACGAGATCGTCCGTCATAAGATCCTTGACATCATCGGCGACCTTTATCTGGTCGGCTGCCGGATGCGGGGAACGGTGGTCGCGGTGAAATCCGGTCACCCGTCGCATGTGATGCTGTCGGGGAAGCTGCTGGAGGAGTTCGCGGCGGGGTGCCGCCCGGCGGAAAATGTGAAGTGAACCTGAAATACAAGGGAGGATATTGGATATGAGCCGCGTTTTGGGTGTGCGCGAATTGCGCAAGTTGCTGCCGCGTCCCGGATTCGGTCTGCTGCTCGACCGGGCGGAGATCGAGAGCCGGGAAAAGCTGACCGCCTTGAAGGTCGTGACCGTCAACGAGGAGTTCTTCAACGGACATTTTCCCATTCATCCGATCATGCCGGGAGTGCTGCAGATCGAGATGATGAAGCAGTTGGCGGAACTTTCCGCGCGGCCGGAGCTGGCGAAATCCGCCGACGAGGATATCCACATCGCCAGAATGGAAAAGGTCAAGTTCCGCAAGCCGGTGGTCCCCGGCGACCGTCTGCGCATCACCGCCGAACTGGTCGAGGAAACTCCGGCGTCGCGGAAGTTCCGCACCCGGGTCTGCATCGGCGAGGATACCGCCAGCGAGGCGACGATGACGCTGGAAATGCGGATCATTCCCGATCCGGTCGAGTTGCCCCCGGCGGTGGCGGAGTTCGACCGCACCGATGCGGTGCCGATGGATATCAACAAGCTCAAGGAGCTGATGCCGCACCGCTATCCGTTCCTCTTCATCGACTATCTGGCGAAGCAGGACGAGGAGGGCATGGTCGCGGTCAAGAACATCACGGTCAACGACAGTTTTTTCCGCAACGCGCCGGACAATATGGCGGTGCAGGAATCGATCCTCTGCGAGATGGCGGCGCAGTCGGGGTGCGCGAGCGTGCTGTCGCGTCCCGAGAACGCGGGAAAACTCGGCTTCTTCATGGCGATCGACAGCATGGAGTCGCTCGCTCCCATCATCCCCGGCGATCAGGTGGTGATCCACATCAATTTGCCGCCGAGCAAGTCGCGCTTCGGCAAGGGAAGCGGCTATGGAGAGGTTGACGGCAAGGTCGTCTTCAAGATCTCGCTGATGTTCGCCATCGTCGACGCGTGATCCGGCGTCGTTTTCGGCGAGTAAAAAACGGTCGGGCGGGATGCCGTCCGACCGTTTTTTTACTCGCCGTTTCAGAAGCGGTGGAAATCGAAGCCGCAGAGTTCCGCCGTGTACTTGAGTTCCTGCGTGACGTCGCCCTCGACCGCGGCGAAGTGCTGGGTGGCGCCGACCTTCAGTATCTCCTCGAAGAGCCGTCCGGCGTCTCCCGCCGTCTTGAAGTCGCTGTGGCAGTAACCGCAGAGTTTGTGCGGTCCCGGCAGACTTTCCGCCGTGAAGCAGACCAGTTTCAGCCGTTCGTCCGGGCCCTGCGACAGATGGGCTATGGTCTTCAGTCCTTCCGGGATGCGGTACCACGCGAAAGGCGCACCGGCATACTTGTAGCCGGTCTTGGCGAAGCGCGCATCGATCGAGATCCGCACGTGATCGCGGAAACGCGGGTCGGTGTAGTCGTGCGGTCCGGCGTGTCCGGCGGCGAAAACTCCGCTTTCCTTTTCGATGTAGAAGGGCTCGATGTAGTTCACATGTTTGCCGCCGGAGACCTGCCGCAATATGTACATCGCGGTCCCCGCGCCGAGGTCGCCTTCCGGGGTCAATATGGCGTCGTGCCGCGCGAAGGTCTCCGGGTAGAACCCGGGACGCAGACCGAGCGTTTCGAAGATCTCCGCGCTCACGTCGTTGAGGATCAGCGCGTCGAGTTCCTGTTCGTCGCGCAGTTTGGCGAGTCCCAGCGAGGCGCGGGCGGATTCGAGGAACAGCTTCGGCGCGATGCCGGGTTCCACCGGGTAGGCGGCGGATAGTTCGTCGACGTACTCCTGCGCCTCGGCGTCGCTGACTTCCATGGTCAGATGCAGCAGTTTTTCGTAGCTGAAGAAGTCGAGTTTCGGTCCGAGTTCGGTGAAGATGTCATAGGGATCGATGAAGGTCCCGCGCATGATCGTGTTGTAGCCGGGGACCAACCCGTAGTGGGCGTTCCGGAGTTTCTGCCGCGCCCGCGCCGCACCGAAGAACGCCCGCAGACGCGGCAGCGCCCCCGCAAAGTCGTCGATTATCACTTCCACCTGCCGCTTCTGACGCGCCCACGAGGCGGAGCCGATCAGCGACCCCACCATGCCGCCCTGGGCGAGAAACTCCACGAAATCGTTTTCGTCCCGGGTGTCGGAGTAGGGGACGCGCTGCGGCGTCGGCAGATAATAGACCAGCGGCAGATCGCCGGGCATTTCGCGCAGCAGATAACTCCATGTGAAATCCTCGCTCCACGAAAGGAACGTCGCGCTGACGCACTGCACCTTTTCCCGGCGGAAGAGTTCGAGCGCCGCATCGGCATCCTCCGGCGAATAGATGATCCCCGGGAACACGCAGTCGGCGATCTCCGCCATGTCTTTCAGCACGCTCCGGACGAAGCGCCCCCGCCGTTCGTCGTAAGTTCCGGAGGCGCATCCTTTGCCCAGTTCCCGGAAGCGTTGACATCCGATGAAAACGAAGCCGACTTTGGGTTTGGTGGCGCCCATTTTTCTTCTCCTCTGCAATATTATTTCAAAATCCGGATTGACAAAACAATTTTACTGTGATATAATATATCACGCGACAAAAATATTTCAAGAAAAAAGGTGCGTCATGGAGGCGTCTCCCAAGGTCCTGCTCAAGATAAGATCGATGATGCCGGAGTTCAGCGCCGGTTTCCGGAAGATCGCCGACTACATTTGCGCGCACCCGGAAAAGGTCGTCGAGTGCAAGGCGCGGGAGATCGCGGCGGCATGCGGCTGCGACGACGCGCGGGTGGTGCGCTTCTGTCAGAAGTGCGGTTACGCCGGGATCCACGAACTGCGTTCCGCTCTGGCGTTGGAATTCATGCCGGTGCGTCCGCGCGGCGGCGACACGGCGGACGATGCGTTTACCGCGCTCAAGAACGATTTTCTCCGCAACAATATTCAGGCGATGAACGACACGGTGTCGCTCTTCGACGAACCGCTTTGCCGCCGGGCGGCGCGGAAACTCCTGAACGCCGGACGCATCGTGGTCTTCGGCGCGGGCAGTTCCGGGGTGGTGGCGGAGGACTTCCACCGCAAACTGCTGCGGATGGGCTTGTCCTCACAGCACAGTGCCGATGCCGAGACCGCCAAACTGGCGACCGCATTGCTAAACTCGGACGACGTGTTTGTCGGCATATCGTTTTCCGGCGAAAACGCGACGGTAGCGGAAATGGCGCGCACGGCGAAGAGCGGCGGCGCCGCGGTCCTGGTGGTGACCAACTTTCCGGGGTCCACGTTGGGCGGATATGCCGACATGCTGCTGCAGTGCGCCTCCGGCGAGGGGCAGGTGCGGCTGGGGGCGATGAGTTCGCGCGTCGCGCAGCTGCTCGTCGTGGACTTCCTCTGCATCATGCTGGCGCTGGAGGCGCCGGAGCGGATCGAAGGCAATGTCATACGCAGTCATCACGGGATCTTCAACCAATAAACTCAAATCGATGAGGTGTTAAAATGAGTTTCATGTTCAATCCGTATGATTATGTGGACCCGCAGGCGGTGAACCGCCCGCATCTGCCCGCCGCGTTGGGGGCGGAACTGACGGTCGGCGGCGACAAGGCCGCGAAGAAACTCCTGGAAAAGTTGCCCGCCGACGGCGCACTCTTCGTCGACGGCTACGTCGGCGCGGATTTCGGCACGCTCGTCGAGGCGCTTGCCGGTCAGGATGAAAAATTGACGGTGTTCGCGGTATCCGATACCTACAAAAGCTCAGATGAGCTGGAAAAGATGCTGGCGGAAAGTCTTCCCGAAGACCGGGTGATCGACCCGGTGCTGCTCTTCGGACGCTTCATCGAGCGCGATGTCGAGTCGCTGTTCGACGCGGCGAAGGTCGCGGATTTGCGCGAAAAGATCGCCGCCGCCAAACGTAACGGGCGGGCGCTCGTATTCGGATGCGGGGCGCTCTGCGCCGCGCTGCGCGACCTCGCGGACGTTTCCGCGTTCATCGACGTCACGCCGCTCCGGGTCACCCGGCGCATTCAGGAAGGCCGGGTCGCCAACCTCGGCGACGCGAAGAAACGCCCGAAAGCCGCGATCTTCCGCCGCATGTACTACTACGACTACGAGATCATGATGGAGCATCGCCGCGGGCTCATCGATCGGGCTTCGATAGATTTCTACATCGACGACAACATCGACTACAAACCCGTGATGTTGCCGCTGGCGACGCTCAAGGAGTTGTTCAAGGTATTGGTCTCCACTCCGTTCCGCTGCACGCCGGTCTATCTGGAAGGCGTTTGGGGCGGGTTCTTCGTCAAGAACCTGCGGCATCTGCCCGACGACATGCGCAACTGCGCGTGGGTCTTCGACATGATCCCCAACGAGGTCAGCGTGCAGATCAAGGTCGGCGGAACCACCGTGAATATACCGTTTTCGACCGTCTTCAAGGCGACGGCGGAGCAGTTGATGGGCAAGGAGAGCGTGCGGCGCTTCGGCGACCACTTCCCGATCCGCTTCAACTACGACGATACCCTGGGCGGCAGCGGCAACATGTCCATTCAGGTGCACCCGCCGCAGAAGTACGCCAACGAGAACTTCGGCGAGCCGTTCCAGCAGGACGAGAGCTACTACGTGGTCAAGACCAACGGTTCCAAAACCTACCTCGGTCTTCAGGACGACTGCGATCCGGAGGAATTTTTCGCGATGGTCAAACGCGCGGAAAACGAGCACATCCCGTTCGATCACGACAAATATGTCAACAGTTTCCCGAGTGAACAGGGCGACCAGTTCCTGCTGCCGGGGGGCACCATCCATGCGTCGGGACGCAACCAGATCGTGCTGGAGATCGGCAGCTACACCATCGGCAGTTACACCTTCAAACTCTACGACTATCTGCGGCGCGATCTGGAGGGCAATCCGCGCCCGATCCACTCGATCCACGGCCGGAACGTGCTGGTCACGGAGCGCCGCCGGAGCAAGGTGGACGGCGTGCTGCGTCCGCGTCCCGTCACGGTGCGGGAAGGCGACGGATTCAAGGAGGAGATCGTCGGCGAGCACGATCTGATCTACTTCTCGCTCCGGAGATTGAGTTTCGAGCGCGACATTTCCGATGACACGCGCGGCGAAAAGTTCCACGTGCTGACGCTGGTCGAGGGCGACGAGGTGCTGGTCTACTCCAAGGCCGATCCGACGCGTTGCTACCACCAGAAGTTCATGGATGTGGTGGTCGTGCCCGCGTCGATGGGCGAATACGGGATCATCAATCTGGGCACGACCCCGTGCAAAGTCAACAAGACCATGCTGAAATGATCCTCGCACTGGATATCGGCGGCACGTTCATCAAGTCCGGGGTGTTCGGTCCGGACGGGACATTGCATGGCCTGCCGCAGGTCCCGAGTTGTTCCGGCGGCAGCCGGGAGGATATAATCGCCGCGATCCGCCTCGCCGTGGCGCGGGCGGGCGCGGTAGAGGGCATCGGCATCGCGATACCGGGACCGTTCGACTACCGCGCCGGGATCAGTCTGATGACGCATAAATTCGGCGCGCTCAACGGAGTGGATCTGCGTGCCGCGCTCGGTTTCGAAGTCCCGTGCGTTTTCGTTCATGACGCGGATGCGTTCCTGTTGGGCGAACTCGGCGCCGGGAGTTTGCGCGGCATGTCGCGCGCCGGAGGCGTCACCATCGGCACCGGCCTCGGCGCCGCGGTGGCGGTGGACGGCGCGACCGTCGACGGTGAACTCGGCAGTCCGGCGCCGGAGGTGTCGCTGTGGAAACAGCCGTTCCACGAAGGGATCGCGGAGGATTTCATCTCGGCGCGGGCGCTGGTGAAGAAATATCCGGCTCCGGGCGCGAAGGAGATCGCCGATGCGGCGCGGCGCGGCGACGCGGCGGCGCGGCGGGTCTGGCGGGAACTGGGCGACGACCTCGCGGAATTGCTGGGCAATTGGATCGCCCGCTTCCAGTTGGAACGGGTCGCTTTGGGCGGTCAGATCGCCGGAGCATGGGAACTATTCCGTGCACCGCTGGCGGATCTGCCGGTTTTTCCGGCGCAATTATCGGATGCGGCGCTTTACGGGGCGTTCATGAAGGTTCGCGGAGTTTTACGGTGAAGATCGATCGGGAGGTCGGATATGTATGAATTCGAGATAGATGGTCACGAGCCGAGTCTGCTGCCGGACGGCAACTGGGAACTCGTGTGGAACGATGAATTCGACGGTACGGAACTCGACCGTTCCAAGTGGGATTTCCGGCTGTCGATGATGGGCAAGCGCCACCCCGCATGGGTCGATCGCGGCGTGCATCTGGACGGCAAAGGCAACGTGGTCTTCGAACTAATGGAAGAGGACGGCCGTCCGGTCAGTTCCCAGCTGCAGACGGGGTACAACTTCATGGACGAGCCGGTCACGCCGACCAAGTTCGGCAAGGAGGCGCTGCAGTGGAACATCGGCAAGCTCCACGAAAACCTCTACACCCACAAATACGGCTATTATGAATGCCGCTGCCGCCTCCAGCAGAATACCGACGCGTGGTGGAGCGCCTTCTGGATCCAGTCGCCGGTGATCGGGGCGTCGCTCGATCCGGCGGAGACGGGCGCGGAGATCGACGTGATGGAGTGCTTCAAACCCGGAAAAATCGCTCACCACAACGTCTTTTACGGCGGTTACGGATTGGACAGCAAACGGGTCAGCGTCGGCGGCGTCGAAGGCGTGGACCACACGGTCTTCCACCGTTTCGGCTTGCTGTGGGAGCCGACCGGTTACACCTTTTATATCGACGGCGTCGAAGACGGGCGGATCGAAGAGGCGGTTTCGCAGCGCCCCGAGTTCATATTGATCTCGACCGAGGTCAAGGGCTACCGCTATGACGACCATCAGCCGGTCCAGGCGGCGTTCGACGCGATCGGCAAGGATCAATTCATCGTCGATTACGTCCGTGTCTTCGATCCCGTAAATTGCGGGAAGCAACTATGATCTCATGGCTCAAAAAAATCGGCAGCGTGAAGCCGGTATCCTCGTCCGAGGTGGAGTTTTCCCGGTTGGGGATCGGTTTCGAAAAGTTAGACCGGGCGGTCTTCGAGCCGGAAAAAGCCTATGACAAAGTCGCCGCGATCGGCGTCAAGTGGGTGCGCATCCAGTCCGGGTGGCAGCGCACCGAGACCGAAAAGGGCGTCTATCACTTCGAGTGGCTCGACGACATCGTCGACAATCTCATCCGGCGCGGGTTGAAGCCGTGGATGAACCTCTGCTACGGCAATAAACTCTACGACGAGGAGGCGGCGACGCGCTTCGGCGCGGTGGGGTGCCCGCCCAATCAAAACGAAGAGCAGATAAATGCGTGGTGCGCCTATGTCCGTGCCGCCGTCGCGCACTTCCGGGGGCGGGTCGACTGGTGGGAGGTCTGGAACGAGCCGGAGGCACGCTACAGCTGGCGGCGCGCTCCCGATCCGTTCGAGTATGTGGAATTCACCCGCCGTACGGCGGAGGCGGTGCGCGCCGCTTCGCCCGAGGCGAAGGTGATCGGCGGCGCCTTCGCCAAGAGCGACCTTGGGTACATCTCCCATTGCTTCGCGGGCGGATTGGGCAAATACTGCGACGCCGTATCGTTTCATATCTACTCCACGGACGAGGCCGAGGACGGGGAGCGGATCGCCAATCTGAAGGGGCTCATCGAACAGTACTGCCCCGGTGTGCGGCTCATCCAGGGGGAGAGCGGCTGCCAGTCGCGCGGCGACGGCCGCGGCGCGCTGAACAATCAGGAGTGGACGCCGGAAAAGCAGGCGAAGTCGCTCGCCCGGCACCTGATCTCGCAGTTGGGCGAGGGCGTGATGTTCACTTCGTACTTTTCCAGCATGGACATGATCGAGGCGCTGAACGGCAAGGTCGGCGACAAGGCGAGTTATCTCGACTACGGTTACTTCGGCGTGCTCGGCGCGGAGTTCGATGCCGACGGCTTCGCGGTGGGCGAGTATTCGCCCAAGCCGTCGTACCGGACGCTGCAGACCATCGCGTCGATGTTCAGGGACGAGTTCACGACCGGTTTCATCCCGGTCGAAAGCAACCGCACCCAGGTCAACCGGCGTTTCAGCGGCGGATATTTCGACACCACCTTGCGCGAATGCTATCACCGGACTTTCCTGCGGCCGGACGGCTCCGCCGCCTTCGTCTATTGGAAGCATGCCAATCTGCTGCGCGAGAGTTTCGAGGGGACGATATCGCTGCATATGCCGGAGCATCCGGCGGGGATGCCGAAACTCGTCGACATCCTCACCGGCGACGTTTACGCGTTGAACGACGACGATGTCATCCCGAGGATCAAGCTCACCATCCTGAAAGACGTGGTCACCATCGAGTCGGCGGAAAACGCGCGTCCGGGCGATACGGTGTATTACCGCCATCTGCCGCTATTGGATCGACCGCTGGCGCTGGTCTTCGGCGACTTCTGCGAGATCGGGGAAAACTGATCTTCACCACTCGAACCCGAAGGGCGCGGCGTCGCCGGTCTCGAGGGAGAGAAGCCGACGTTTGGTCTCCAACCCCGAGCCGAAGCCGCCCGGTCCGTGCGCCGCGACCACGCGGTGGCAGGGGATGACGACCGGTATCGGGTTGGCGTGGCAGGCGCCGCCCACGGCGCGCATCGCTCCCGGTTGGCCGACCATGCGCGCGACTTCGCCATATGTGCGCACTTCTCCGTACGGGATGCGGCGCAGCGCCGCCCATACCCGTTGCCGGAACAGCGTTCCGCACGGGGCGAGGCGTATGGAGAACTCCCGCCGGGTCCCGGAAAAGTATTCCTCCAGCTCCCGGAGCGCCTGTTCCGCTTCCGGCGAGCAGATTTTTCCGTTCCGGTCCGGGACGTCCTCCGTAAGGCGCAGCGCGGTCAGCGCTCCGCCGGAAAAGGTCAACTGCAACGTGCCGAGCGGCGATGCCGTACGGATGATCTCGATATCGCTGTCCATATTCATAAATTACCTGTTCCGTTGTGGCAAGTCAAGTCTTTTTCATGGCGGATGGCAGGTTCTTCCGGCATATCTGCCGCCGGGGTCTTGATTTTTGTCATAAAAGTTATATATTAATTGATTTCATGATAAGATGCGATCGGCTGCCTTTGAAGAGGGGGAATTGAAATATGAAGAAGCATAAAGACAATCGTTCCGAAACGGAAATGCCGTCGGAAGATCAGGTGACGGAGCCCGCGCCGGAAAACGTCAAGCCGGAAGAACCGGCGACGGAGGCATGGGACGCCGAACCGGAGGAGCCGGCGGCTCCGGCGGAACCGGAACAGAGCGAAGAGGAAAAACTCCGCTCCGCACTGGCGGAGCTTCAGGCCAAGTATCTCTATTTGCAGGCGGAGTACCAGAATTACCGCAAGCGCGTCGCCAAGGATGTCGCCGATGCGCGCAGTTTTGCCTATGCGGATGCTTTGGGACCGTTCATGACGGTCTTCGACTTCCTCGCGATGGCGGATACGGCGGCAGTGCAGAGCGACAACGTCGAGTCGATCCGGCAGGGGCTGAAAATGATCATCGCCGAGTTCAACAAGGCGTTCGATACGCTGGGGGTCAAGCCGCTGGAAACGGTCGGGCAGTCCTTCGACCCCGCGCTGCACGAAGCGGTCGCGCACGAAACGTCGGAGTCGGTGCCCGAAGGCAAGATCATCCGCCAGTGGTCCAACGGCTTCAAAATGGGCGAAAAGCTGCTGCGTCCCGCCCGCGTCGTCGTCTCCGACGGCGCGCCGAAGCCGGAAGATCCCGGCGCGGAGAAGCAGACGGAGGCGTAGATCATGGCGAAG
>CACZPY010000245.1 GCA_902783135.1 uncultured bacterium | reverse complement strand
CTCCGCCCACCAGCCGTCGAGGATGCTGCAGTTGATGACGCCGTTGATCGCCGCCTTCATGCCGCTGGTGCCGCTGGCCTCCTGCGGACGGCGCGGGGTGTTGAGCCACACGTCGACGCCGCTGACGATCCGCCGCGCCATGCCGATGTCGTAGTTTTCGAGGAAGATGAAGCGATCCTGCACGTTTTCCTTCTGGCTGAACTGGATCAGATCTTTGATGAGCTGCTTGCCCGCGTCGTCGGCGGGGTGCGCCTTGCCCGAGAAGACGAACTGCACCGGACGGGTCGTGCTGCGGAGCAACGCCAGCAGCCGCTGGGGGTCGCGCAGCAGCAGCGTACCGCGCTTGTAGGTCGCGAATCTGCGGGCGAAGCCGATGGTCAGCACGTCCGGCTGGAGCACCGTCTTGGGGCAGGGAGTGCCGTTGGCGCCGCAGAGATAGCTGTAGCCGTTCTGCGCGATCCGGCGGCGGATCTTGGTGATGAGCGACTGGCGGCAATGTTCGTGCGCCAGCCACAACTCTTCCGCGGGGATGCTTTCGACGCTTTCGCGCAACTGATCCATGTCGGGGTTGGCGAGCCACCGCGGGGTGAGGTAGCGCTCGTAGAGTTCCCACATCCGCGAGGATATCCACGAGGCGACGTGGACGCCGTTGGTGATGTGGCGGATCGGGATCTCGGAAAGCGACCGTTCCGGCCACAGGTGCTGCCACATCTCGCGGGCGACTTCGCCGTGGAGTTTGCTCACGCCGTTGCTGAAGTTGGCGGCGAGGCGCAGCCCGAAGACCGTCATCGACATCTCGCCCGAGCGGTCGCGTTCGTTGATCGGGATGCCCCATTTGATGACCCGGTCGACGTCCAGGTGCGCTTCGCCGGCGTAGATCTCGAGGTACGGGCGCACCAGATTGATGTCGAATACTTCGTTGCCCGCCGGGACCGGCGTGTGGGTCGTGAAGACGTTGGAACGCCAGACGGTCTCGAGCGCCGTATCCGGGTCGTAGCCGTCGTGGTTGACGAGATGCGCGATGCGGGCGAGCGACATGAAGCCCGCGTGACCTTCGTTCATGTGGCAGACCTCGGGAACGCAGCCGAGGGCGGTCAGCGCCTTGAAGCCGCCGATGCCGAGCAAGAGTTCCTGATGGAGCCGCATCCGCTTGTCGCCGCCGTAGAGCCGCCAGGTGATCTCGCGGAGTTCCGGCGGGTTCTGCGGCAGTTCGGTGTCGAGCAGCACGAGCGGGATGTTGCCGACCCAGAGGATCCACGGCGCGAAAAAGAGTTCGCGGTTGCCGAGGCGCATCGAACAGGTGACTTCGTTGCCGTCGGTGTCGCGTCCGCGCACCACCGGCAGGTTGTGGATCTCGGAGACGGGATAGTGTTCGTTCTGCCAGCCCGAGCGGTCGAGCACCTGCCGGAAATAGCCCTGCCGGTAGAGCAGACCCACCGCCACGAGGGGCAGTTTGAGGTCGCTCGCCGCCTTCAGGTGGTCGCCGGCGAGCACGCCGAGACCGCCCGAAAAGATGCGAATGCTTTCGTGAATGCCGAATTCGAGCGAAAAGTACGCGATCTTGCGTCCGGCGACGCGGAGGTCCTTGCCGGTCTCGCGCTCGAACTCCTTGCGGACGCCCTCGAGGAGCCGCAGATAACTCACGTCGTGCGCCAGTTCTTCGAGGCGCGTCTGCGGCACCCGCCGCAGGAAGGTCTTGGCGCTGCCGGAAAGTTCCCGCCACAGCCCGGCGTCGATGCGCATGAAGAGTTCGATCGCCGACGGATGCCAGCACCACCAGATGTTGTTGGCAAGTTCTTCGAGGAATTTGAGTTCGCCGGGGATGCGCGGAGCCACGTTGTAAAGTTGAATCGCCATGATGTTGATGCTTTCCGGGCGGTGTTCTCTTTTTGAAGTCGCGCGCACTGCGCGCGTAAGGACCGCCCGGTCGTTTTATGTGAATGGTTGCCTTTTTTCCGTAATGCGGCGGGAGGCGGGACCTCCCGCGCGAACCTCACTTGCCCGAGGTCACCGTCAGCAGACTGTTCAGCGTTCCGAAATCGTTGGGCACGAAATTCGGATTGGCGGCGTCCAGCCGCCATTCGCCGTCCACGACGAACTTGTACTCGTACTCGCCCGGAGCCAGCAGTATCCGCGCCGTGTAGACGCCGCGTCCGTCCTTGTCGCTGAGCTTCTGCCGGGGCTGCCAGTCGCTGAAACTGCCGGCGACGAAGACCTGCCGTCCCGGAGCGTCTTCCAGTTTGAACAGCACGTTGCGCCGCGCGGGCTTTTTGATATTTTTACTTTTGCCGACCATGGTTTTTTCTCCTTATGCAGTACTTGACCGCCGCGCTCGTGCCCGATGTCAAATACGCTATTGTCCAAATACTTAATATACACCTTTCATGACGATTTGTCAATATCGCGGCGGGGATCGCCAACTTCGGCGAGCGGAAAGTTTTTTTGTTAGATCCTTGCCGGGACCGCGGACGTTGGAATTGTCCGCGGCTCCTTTTATATTGTTCGCCGATAGAGGAGTGAATCGCGCTCCGCCGTCACGGGCGGCGCGCGGCGCCGGGACGTTTGTCTCCCCCGGCGTAAACCATACCAAATCCGGAGAACGCTCCGGGGAGAGGAGTCCCGAATGAGACCCGACATTTCCGAATGGCCGCTCTTGTTAGTGTCCGCCGAACTCAACGCATCCACCGACGACGGCTTCCGCCTGCGCGAACTCGCGGCGGCGCTCAAGGAGGAACAGCACTGCGGGGTGATACCTTCCTTCACCTACGAAGACGCGGTCGAGGTGTTTGCCTCCCGTTCCGATCTCGGCGCGGTGGTGATCGACTGGGATCTGCCGCTCGACGACGACGGCGAACGGCTGCGCCCGGAGGAACTTCTGGGCCTCATCCGCCTCCGCAACCGCCGGATCCCGGTGCTGCTCCTCACCGACCGTCTGGAGACCGAGGCGCTCCCCGAGAGCGCCCTTTCCGGGATCGACGACTGCCTGTGGAAGACCGCCGACACTCCGGGATTCATCGCCGGACGCATCGCGGTCCACATCAAGAACTATCTCAAGGGGATCATGCCGGAGTTCTTCGGCAAACTGGTCTGCTATTCGGAACTTTACAAATACGCGTGGCACACTCCGGGGCACCTCGGCGGGCAGGGGTTCCTGCGCGCTCCGGCGGGGGTGGCGCTGTACAAGTTTTTCGGTGAAAACACCTTCCGCGCCGATCTTTCCATCTCGGTCCCCGAACTCGGGTCGCTGCTCGACCACGAGGGCGCCGTCGGCGACGCCGAACGCGCCTCCGCGCGGGTCTTCGGCGCCGATCGGACGTACTATGTGCTCAACGGCACCAGCACGGTGAACCAGATCATCTGGCGCAGTCAGGTGCTGCCCGGCGACCTCGCCTACGTCGACCGCAACTGTCACAAGTCGCTCAACTACGCCATGGTCATCACCGAGGCCGTGCCGGTCTACATGATCCCCCGCCGCAATGCGCGCGGGATCATCGGTCCGGTGAAACTGGAGGAGTTTTCCGGCGATTTCATCGCCTCGCGCGTCGCCGCCCATCCGCTCGTCCCCGCCGCCGCCCGGAAACGCCGCTTCCGCATGTCCGCGTTGACCAATTCGACCTATGACGGACTCTGCTACAACGTCAGCCGGATCAAGCGGGAACTCGGGAAGCACGTCGACAATCTGCACTTCGACGAGGCGTGGTACGCCTACGCCAAGTTCCACCCCCTCTATCGGGGACACTTCGGCATGACGGACGACGGGGTGAAGTCCGACGATCCCCCCGTTTTCTGCTCGCAGTCGACCCACAAACTGCTCACCGCCTTTTCGCAGGCGTCGATGCTCCACATCCGGAACGGCGGCAGCCGCGCGATCGACCCCGTGCTCTTCAACGAATCCTACATGATGCACGGCTCGACGTCGCCCCAGTACCAGATGATCGCCTCGCTCGATGTCGCCACGCGGATGATGGAGGAATCCGGCGAAACGCTGATCGGCGACATCATCCGCGAAGCGATCCGTCTGCGGCGCAAAGTGGCCGCCATCCGGCGCGACCGCGTGCGGCAGGGCGACTGGTTCTTCGGCATGTGGCAGCCCGAAAGGATCGCCGTGGGCGGCGGCACCTGCGACTTCGCCGACGCCGACGAGGAACAGCTCGCCACCGAACAGAACGTGTGGGTGCTTTCCCGCGACAACAACTGGCACGGCTTCGCGGACATCGAAGACGACTACGTGATGCTCGACCCCATAAAGCTGACCGTGACCACTCCCGGCATCGACGACGCGGGGCGCATGGACACCGAAGTCGGCATTCCCGCCTCGATCGTGACCGACTATCTGATAAAACACAACATCGTCTGCGAAAAGACCGACTACTATTCGTTCCTGCTGCTGAACTCGCTCGGCACCACCCGCGCGAAGCAGGGGAGTCTGCTCGCGGCGCTCTTCAAGTTCAAGGAGCTGTACGACTCCGGCGCGCCGCTGTGCGAAGGTGCGCCCGAACTGGTGCGCAACTTCCCGGAACGCTACTCGGGACTTACGCTGCGCGAACACTGCGACGCCATGCACCGCCATATCGTCGAACACGATCTGCTCGGCAAGATGCACGCCGCCTTCGAGGTGATCCCGAAGCCCGTGTTCACTCCGGCGGACGCCTACCATCACGTGGTCGCCGGCAAGGTCGAAAGCGTGCGTCTTGCCGATCTGTCGGGGCGCATCGCGGGCGTGATGCTCGTGCCCTATCCGCCGGGGATCCCAATCCTCATGGGCGGCGAGCAGGTCGACGACTCCGCGCGGCCGATCCTTGACTACCTGCTGGCGCGGGAGGAGTTCGAGAACGCCTTCCCCGGCTACGAGAGCGACATCCACGGCGTCGAACGCGAGCGCACCGGCGGCAGAACGTTCTTCCGCACCCTCGCGATAAAGTGAAAATCTCGATAATAAGGATACATCCATCATGTCGGGTCAAGTCAAAAATACCGGTATGAGCATCTTCACGATGTCCATGCTGACCGTGGCGGCGGTGCTGTCGCTGCGCAATCTGCCGTCGCAGGCGGAGTACGGCTACAGCGTCATATTCTACCTCGTCGCGGCGGCGATCTGCTTCTTCATCCCCTCCGCCCTCGTTTCGGCGGAGCTCGCCAGCGCCTGGCCCGAGGAGGGCGGCGTCTATCTGTGGGTGAAGCAGGCGTTCGGGCCGAAGTGGGGCTTCGTGGCGATCTTCATGCAGTGGGTCGAAAACCTGCCGTGGTTCCCGGCGGTGCTGACCTTCGTCGCCTCGTCGATCGCCTACGTCTTCGACCCCGCGCTCGCCACCAACCGCTGGTTCGTGCTCATCACGATCTGGGTCACCTTGTGGCTGGCGACCTTCCTGAACTTCAAGGGGATGAAATTATCCGCGTTCCTGAGCAGTTCCGGCGCCATCGCCGGCACCGTCGCTCCGGGCATCGTGATCATCCTGATGGCGGCGGGGTATCTCATCTCCGGGCGGACGCCGATGATCCGCTTTTCGCTGCATTCTCTCGTACCCGACCTCGGCAGTTGGGATCAGCTGATGCTGCTTTCCGGCATGATGGTGGGGCTTTCCGGAATGGAGATGTCCGCGGTGCACGTGACCGAGATGGCGAATCCCGAACGGCGTTTTCCGCGCGCGATCTTCTCCGCGGCGGCGCTGGTGATATTGCTGAGCGTCCTCGGATCGCTCGCCATCGCCTTCGTCGTGCCGCCCGCGCAGATCAGCCTCGCCGCCGGAGCGGATCAGGCGTTCGACGCGGTGTTTCAGGTCTTCCACATGCGCTGGATGACCCCCGTGATGTGCTTTCTGCTCGCCTACGGAGCCGTCACCATGGTCGTCACCTGGGTGCTCGGACCCTCCAAAGGCGTGCTCGAAGTCGCCCGCGAAGGTCTGCTGCCCCGGTACTGGCAGTACCGCAACCAAAACGGCATGCCGACCCGGATATTGATCCTGCAGGGGGTGATCTCGTCGCTGCTCGCGCTGGTGGTGCTCTTCATGCCGACCATCAGCGGCGCCTTCTGGATCATGTCCGCCCTGACCGCGCAACTCTACATGATCATGTATCTCTTCATGTTCGCCGCCGCGATCAAACTGCGCTACTCGCAGCCGGATAAGGCGCGGCCCTACCGCGTACCAGGCGGGAAATTCGGCATGTGGATCGTTTCGGGCATCGCGTTTCTGACCGCGCTGTTCGCGATCGTGGTCGGTTTCATCCCCACCGCGGACGTCCGCGCCGCCGGCATCGGTCACGTGATACTGTACATAGGGTTCCTCTTCTTCGGTTCGCTCTTTTTCATGGCGATCCCGATCGTGCTCTACTACCGCTTCACCCGCCACCCGGAGACGGTTACTCCGCGGAGATAAACGGTAACGGGGGGGTAAATGCGGGGCTTTGCGGCTTGGCCTGCCAAGCCCCGCCCCGCACCCCCGGCGCACGGTGCGCCCCGCGGGGGAAAGCCCTTTGCTTTCCCCCGCCCCCCTTTTTCTGCTTCCGCAAGGAAAGCAAGTCGGTTTGCAGACGATCCTTTAAATTCGCACGGCCTGCGTTCAGCGGTCACCGCATCGTTGCGGCGACCGCTGAACTCGCGGCCGCAATGCTCGGGTGCACTCGGTCGGCTTTTTGACCGGCAAAAAGCCCGCCTCGCTCGCCCCCTGCGCGCTCGGCGGCGACCGCCTCGCACGAAGCGGGTGTGGGCAGACAGCCATCATCGGTCGTTTGTGCGATTCCGTGAACGGGCGTTTGTACGCGGGGCCCAGCCCCGCTTTTGTCCGTTCGTGTCCGTTCATGTCCGTTCGATTTTCTGTCTTGCCCCCGCCGGCGCAAGTTTATTCCGGCGCGGGGCTTGAATAATCTCCCGTGCGCGTATATAATAAACAAAATGCACACGGGAGTGTTTTTCTTTATGGAACAGGAAAAGAAGATCGAGGATATGTCCTTCGAGGAAGCGATGGCGGAGCTTGACGCTCTGGTTCGCGCCTCCGAGAGCGGCAAGGTCCCGCTCGACGATATGCTGGCGCGCCTCGAACGCGGCAATAAACTCGCCGCCTTCTGCCGGGGCAAACTCGGCGAATTGGAGCGGCGCATCGAGATCCTCACCGGCGGCAAGGGCGACGCTCCCGAGTGGAGCGGCTTCGAGCCCGGTCCGTCAACCCGGGAGTTTTAAAAATATCATGAAGAAGTGGTTGCTCTTATCCTGCGCGGCGGTGTTTTTCGCCGCGCCGCGCACAGCGGCGGAAACGCTGCGTTTCCGTTCGGGCGAGATCCTCGCCGCCGAGTTGTCGACGACCTTGCCCTACATCATGAACCGCGACTCCGCCGATTTCTCCGATCTGCCGGAGCAGCGGGTCTACGCCGCGCTGACGGTCTCGCTCGATCCCGGACGCAAGATCAGCATCTACGACTATTCGCTCAAGGTCGCGGGCACCAAGTACCGCTGCGTAGCGCTCCAGAACGGCAACAACACCATCGACGGCGCGAAGTTCGAGTGTTCAGGCGGCGGCCGCAATGCCCGCTGCACGCTGTTCTTCGTGCTCAACGCGAGCGAGGTCGGCACCGGAGCGAGCGACCGGCTGCGGCTGGTCTGCAACGTGCCGCCCGGCGCGGGCGAACTGCCGGTGCTCTTCGTCAACCGCGGCTCCGAGGGCTTCACTCCGGGGCGCGAGATCCCGGATTCCGGCGTGATGCAGTCCGGCAAATGACTGCTTACGCACCGCCTTTCATTCCCGCCTCGCGCCGCGAAATGGCGGCGGCGGGCTTCGACGAGCTGGATATTCTGCTCATCACCGGCGACTGTTATGTGGATCATCCTTCGTTCGGAGTCGCCGTGGTCGGGCGGCTGCTGCTTTCGCTCGGCTACCGGGTGGGGATCATCGCCCAGCCCGACTGGAAGGATCCCGCTTCGCTGACGGTCCTCGGCACTCCGCGCATCGGCATCGGCGTCAGCGCGGGCAACATGGATTCGATGGTGAACATCTACACGGCGGGGCGGCGTTTCCGGCGCGACGACGCTTTCAGCGAGAACGGTGCGACCGGCAAACGGCCGCCGCACGCGCTGACGGTCTACACGCAGCTGGCGAAGCGGGCGTTCCCGGGCGTGCCGATCCTCGCGGGCGGTCTGGAAGCGAGCATGCGCCGGGTGGCGCACTACGACTACTGGCAGGATAAACTGCGCCCGAGCGTGCTGCTCGATTCGAAGGCGGACATCCTCGTCTACGGCATGGGCGAGCACCCGACGCCCGAAGCGTTCCGGCGCATGGCGGCGCACGAAAGTCTGGCGGGGATCCGCGGCACGGCGCGGCTGCTGGGCAAGAAAGCGGCGGAGGAGTTCGACGCGTCGGGGTATGTGGAACTCCCCTCGTTCGAGGATATGCAGCGCGATCCCGATCTCCTGATGGTCGAGACCAAGCTCATCGAAGCCGAGATGAACCCCCTCTGCGGCCGCGGGATGATCCAAAAGCACGGCGACCGGCTTTTGGTGGTCGAACCCCCGGCGGAACCGCTGAAGCCGGAGGAGCTGGACGCGGTCCACGAACTGCCCTACGCCCGGAGACCGCACCCCATGTACAAGGGCAAGATCCCCGCGTTCGAGACGATCCGCACGTCGATCCAGGCGGTGCGCGGCTGTCCGGGCGGTTGCGCCTTCTGCGGCTTGGTGGTGCATCAGGGGCGGTCGATCATGAGCCGCTCCGAGGCGAGCATTCTGCGCGAGGCCGCCGCCATCGCCGCCGATCCGGAGTTCAAGGGCACCATCAGCGACGTCGGCGGCGCGGCGGGGAATCTGTGGGGCAGTTCCTCCGATCCCAAGATCTGCGCCAAGTGCCGCCGCACCAGTTGTCTGCATCCAAATCACTGCCCGAATTACCACTGCGACGGCAAGGCGCTGATCGGGATGTTGAGAAAACTGCGTCAGCTGCCGCGCGTCAAGCATGTGCACATCAATTCGGGCATCCGGCTCGATCTGGCGCTGCGTCAGCCGGAATTGTTGAAGGAGATCGTGTACCACCATGTGTCGGGGCACATGAAGGTCGCTCCGGAACACCTCGACGCGCATGTGCTGGAACTGATGCGCAAGGGTCGCCCGGAAGACTTCTTCAAGATCGAAAAGGAATTCAACCGACTCAGCAAGGAGTGCGGCAAGGAACAGTATCTGGTGCCGCTCTTCATCTCGAACTTCCCCGGATGCACCGCGAAGAACATGCGTGCGGTGGAGGAGTTTCTGGACCGCCGCCACTGGAGTCTGCAGCAGGTGCAGGACTACATCCCGCTCCCGATGACGATGGGGGCGGCGATGTACTACTGCGGCAAGGACCCGTCCGGAAATCCGATCCCGGTCAACCGGGGGCTCGCGGAGCGCCGCCCGCAGATCGAAGTGCTGAAGAAACGCCGGAGCGGTCCGCCGCCCGAAAAACGCCGCAGCGCCGCTTCCGCTCCGCACTTCAAACGCAAGCGCCACTGATCTTCGCATCAACTGAAAATTTCCCCAGCGTCGGGCAATAATTCCGGCGCCGCCCGCGTTGTATCGACGTATTCCCGAGTGTGAAAAAAAACAAACCGAGAGGTATCGTTATGACCGGGAAGGCGATTTTGACGGCGGCGACGTTTGCGCTGCTGACCACCGCGGCGTTATCCGCCGAAGAATGCAACTCTGCCGGACTCTGCAAACTGCCGGGCGCCGTCTCCGGCGCGGCGAAGAGCGGAGTGCTGTCGCCGGTCGGTCCGAGCTCGATAAGGAAGATCGGACAGGTTCCCCGGCTCGAGACCTTGGACGGCAAGACGATCGCTATCGTCGGCGGCAGTTTCATGGCGTCGGTCACCCATCCCGAATTGCGGCGGCTCATCCAACAGCACTACAAAGGCACGAAAGTGCTGGTTTTGAGCGAGATCGGTTCGGCGGGGCCGTGGCCCGGCCCCGGAGTGGTGCGAAGCCAGAAGGACGATTTCGTGCGCAAACTGCGCGAATTCAAGGTCGATGCGGTCATTTCCGGCAACGGCGGCTGCGGGTTGTGCACCCCCAAGGAGATGGGCTCGTGCATCGCCGCCGAGTACGCCGGTCTGCCGTCGGTGATGATCGCCGCTCCGGGATTTTCCGAACAGGCGAAGCGCGCCGCGCGGATCGCCGGGGTGCCGGTGCCGCGCGTCGCGGTCTATCCGGGGGCGTTTTCGGCACACACCCGCGACGAATTGCTGAAAAACACCCGCGAAGTTCTGTGGCCGCAGATCGTCAAGGCGCTGACGACCCCGCTGTCGGCGGACGAAGCGGCGGCGGAAAAAGAGATCCCTCCCGGCGGGATCGTCCTGACCGGAAACTTCGACGAAGTGAATCTGCGCTTCACCCAAAACGGCTGGACCGACGGTCTGCCGATCGTGCCGCCCACGCCGGAGCGGGTGGACGAATTCCTCAAGTACACCGATCTCGAACCCGACGCCGTGATTGCGGCGATCCCGCCCGCCTACCGCAAGGTGACCGCGCGCCTCGTAGCAGTGAACGGCGTGATGGCGGGGTGTCCGCCCGAGTACATGCCGATACTGATCGCCTTCACCAAGGCGATGACCGACGGGGATTTCCGCCGGACGCTCGCCAGCACCCACGCGTGGACGCCATTCTGCTGGATCAACGGCCCCCTCGCCCGCCAGTTGGAACTCGACAGCTCGCAGGGCGAAATCTCCAATATCCGCAACGCGAAGATCGGGCGCTTCATCAACCTCGCCATGCTGAACTTGGGCGGCTACCACATCAAGGAGAACCGCATGGGCACCTTCGGCTATCTGATGCCGTGG
>CACZPY010000244.1 GCA_902783135.1 uncultured bacterium | reverse complement strand
GGCGGCGATCGCGACCGCGGCGTTGTGGCCCGGGGTGCAGACTTTGGGGAGAACGTCCTCCCCCTCCGGCAGGGAGCTTCTGGAGATCAGCGACTGGACCACTCTGGAACAGGAAAACTACAATCTCTGCAGTCAGTTGAACTGCATTCAGGATTTTCAGGATTCCGTGTCTTCGCAGGTTTGAGAGAGGAATGTGAACATGAACAGTCATTGGTGCATATCGACGTTGCTGGCGGCGGCGATGACCGGGATGTCGTTCGCGGCCGAACCGCCTGCGCCCGAACACAAAGATGTGGTTCCACCGCCTCCTCCGACCGAGCATATCAGACGGGAGGGGCACCGTCCTCCGCCGGAGCGGGATTCGGAACGGCGATTCCGTTTCGGACCGGGGATCTGGCAGGCGTTTTCGAGATTGGAACCGGAAGAGCGGTGCAAAATGCAACAGCTCCAGCGGGAAGATCCGGAAAAGTTCCACGAGGTCATGCGTGCCAAAGCGGACGAGCTCTTCGCCAAGCGCCGGCAGCGGCGAGAAGCATTGTACAAGTTGGCGGAGCAGTGCCGTAACACCGCCACTCCGGAGGAAAAGGAACAGCTGAAACGACAGTTGACAGCCGAAGTGGAAAAGGATTTCCGCGCGCACTTGGCGGCAAACCGCCGGCAGTTGGAGGAAATGAAACGGCGGACCGCCTATTTGGAAGCCGAACTCCGCCGTCGCGAACAAAATTGCGACAAAGCGGTCGCCGCGCGGGTGGAGGCGATGATAAACGGCGAAAAACCGCCGCGAATGCCGGATTCCCGGCGATTTGACCGGAAACCACTTGAAAAATAAACTGCGGCACGATATATTTCGTGCAAGGTTTCAACGGCAACAAAAAACCGATCTTCCGGATCGGTTTTTTGTTGTCCGACCAGTACCGCAATCGACAAATTGAGGATTTGAAAAATGCAAAAAGCCGGAATGATTCTGCCGTTGCTCATGGCGGCGACCGTGGCGTTCGGAGCAGCGCCGGAAAAGACTGCCGAAACCAAGCCCGCCGAAGCGAAACCCGCCGAGGTCAAACCCGCCGAAGCCAAGCCTGCGGAAGCGAAGGACAAAGCCGCCGAGGCAAAGCCCGCTGCCGAAGCTAAAGAAAAAGCCGCCGAGGTCAAACCCGCCGAAGCGAAGCCCGCCGAAACCAAAGAAAAAGCCGCGGTCAAGGTGAAGCCCATCGTGCCGGCGTTTCCGTGGATCGTCCCCGCCAAGGCGGTGGAACTGACCGAGGGAGCAAAGTTCGACGTTCGCCCCGAGGGGTTGCGTACCAAAGTCGAACTCAAGGCCGGCGAACGTGTTTCCTTCATCCTCGAAGAAAACTTGAAGGCGACGACTTGGATCGTCAGCGCCGTGGATACCAAAGTGGCGACCGTCGCCAATATCGGCAGCGATGAGGGCGGCTGGTTCAGAAATCCGTCCGTGACTTACGAGATCACCGCCGTCCATCCGGGGCGTACGCTCCTTGAAATGTCCTTCATGAACAACCGCAATGCGCCGATGCGCATGTTCCGGTGCTACATCGAAGTCAAGTAATTTTACTTCAGGCAAACAGGACGGCGTGCGGATAATTGTTCCGCAGGCCGTCTTTTCATAACCCAAGCGAGGTTTCGATCATGCGCAGTGACATCATGAAATCCGGTCCCGAGCGCGCGCCGCACCGGGGACTCATGTTCGCGACGGGCATCCGCCGCGAGGATCTCGGCAAACCGTTCATCGGCGTCTGCAACTCTTACACCAACATACCGCCGGGGCATTGCCACCTGAAAGAAGTCGGAACATTCGTCTGCGAAGCGATCCGCGAAGCCGGCGGAGTCCCGTATGAATTCAATACCATCGCGGTCTGCGACGGCATCGCCATGGGACACCGCGGCATGACCTATTCCCTTCCCAGTCGCGAACTCATCGCCGACTGCGTGGAAACGATGGGCATGGCGCACCCCTTCGACGCGATGATCTGCATTCCCAACTGCGACAAGGTGGTGCCGGGAATGCTGATGGGCGCGATGCGCTTGAATCTGCCGACGATCTTCGCCTCGGGCGGTCCGATGCTTCCCGGCAAGCGGATGAAGAACGGCAACGAATCCGACCTCATCAGCATCTTCGAGGGCGTCGCCGCCGAAAGAGTCGGCAAGATGAGCACCGCCGAACTCGAAGAACTGGAGTGCTCCGCCTGTCCCGGCGCGGGTTCCTGCTCCGGGATGTTCACCGCCAACAGCATGAACTGTCTCTGCGAGGCGCTGGGCGTGGCGCTTCCCGGCAACGGAACGCTCGCGGCGGTCAGCCCCGAACGCAAGGATTTCTGGAAGCAGGCGGCGAAACGCATCGTCGAACTCGCAAAAGATCCGAAGGCACTGCCGATCCGCGCCTACGCCACGCCGCGTAGTTTCTACAACGCCCTCGCGTTGGATATGGCGATGGGCGGCAGTTCCAACACGGTACTCCATACGCTGGCGATCGCCAACGAAGCCGGAGTTAAGCTCGATCTGCACAAGCTCGACGAGATCAGCGCGATAACGCCGAACATCTGCAAGATCTCGCCGTCGAGCAAGTATCACATGGAAGACCTGCTCAAGGTCGGCGGCATCATGACGATCCTCAAGGAAACGGCGCGCAAACCCGGACTTATCGACGGCTCCACCCCGACCGTTTCCGGCAAGACCCTCGGCGAGGAGTTCGCCGACGCCCCTGCCCCGGACGGCGAGATCGTGCGCACGCTGGACAACGCCTACAGCGCTTCGGGCGGTCTGGCGATCCTCTTCGGCAATCTGGCGGAAAACGGCGCGGTCGTGAAGGCCGCCGGAGTGGCGAAGTCGATGCTCACGCACCGTGGTCCGGCGGTGGTTTTCGAGAGCCAGGAGGACGCCTGCGAAGGCATCCTCGCGGGCAAGGTCAAGGCGGGCGACGTGGTAGTGATCCGCTACGAAGGTCCGCGCGGCGGTCCCGGCATGCAGGAAATGCTGGCGCCGACAAGTTACATCATGGGTCAGGGTTTGGGCGAAAGCACGGCTCTCATCACCGACGGACGCTTCTCCGGCGGCACCCACGGCGCGTGCATCGGGCATATCAGCCCCGAAGCGGCGGCAGGAGGCTTGCTCGCCCTGGTGAAGGATGGCGACATCATCAATATCGACATCCCCGGACGCAAGCTGACATTGGAGGTGCCGGAAAGCGAAATCGCCCGGCGGCGGGCGGAGTTCGTGCCGCCGGAACCGCGGGTCAAGACCGGCTATTTGGCGCGCTATGCGGCGGCGGCGACCAGCGCCGACACCGGCGGGGTGCTGCGGTCGCTGTAACCAAGGCACGTCTGCATTCAAAGCAAATACGACAAAAAATCCCCGACGGATCGAACATCCGCCGGGGAATTTTTTGCAACACCGTAATTTATTCCGGATAGATCACCACTCGGCGACCACGCCGTCGGAGGTGCGCCAGACCGGATTCTTCCAGTCGTGCCCCTTGGCGACGGCGGCGCGGACCACTTCCTCGTTGACCGAGATGCCCAACCCCGGCAGCGCGTTGCGGTACACATTGCCCTCGCGGTACTCGAATACCGAACGATCCGCCAGATAATCGAGCAGATCGGCGCCCTGATTGTAGTGGATACCGAGGCTCTGCTCCTGGATCACCGAGTTGGGGGTGCTCCAATCCAACTGCAGACTCGCCGCCAGCGCGATCGGTCCCAGCGGACAGTGCGGAGCCACCGCCACATCGAAGCACTCCGCCATGGCGGCGATCTTGCGGACTTCCCAGATCCCGCCGGCGTGACACAGATCCGGCTGGATGATATCCGCGATACCCCGCGTCAGAATGTCCTTGAACCCCCAACGGGTGAAGTTGCGCTCGCCGGTGGCGATCGGTGTGGTCGTGTGACGCCGGAGTTCCGCAAACGCCTCGATGTTCTCGATCAGCACCGGCTCCTCGATGAACATCAAGTGGTACGGTTCCAATTCATGCATCAGCACGCGCGCCATCGCCTGATGGACGCGGCCGTGGAAATCCACCGCGATCCCGAACTCCTTGCCCAGAGCATCGCGGATCGCCGCCACCCGGTTGACCGCGGCCTCGACCTTCGACCACGAATCGATATAATCGAGTTCGGCGGTACCGTTCATCTTGACGGCGCGGTATCCCTGCGCCGCCTTCTCCTTCGCGGCGGCGGCGGTGTCATCGGGGCGGTCGCCCCCGATCCAGCAGTACACTTGGATCTTGTCGCGCACGGCGCCGCCCAGCAGTTCGTATATCGGCAGATTCAACGCCTTGCCCTTGATATCCCACAGCGACTGCTCAATGCCGGATATGGCGCTCGACAGCACCGGACCGCCCCGGTAAAAGCCGCCCCGGTAGAGCGTCTGAAACACGTCTTCGATGGCGAAGGGATCGCGGCCAATCAGATAGGATGAAAGTTCCCGCACCGCCGCCGCCACCGTTTCGGCACGGCCTTCGATCACGGGTTCGCCCCAACCGCAGATGCCTTCGTCGGTCACGGTCTTGAGGAAGAGCCAGCGCGGAGCGACTTTGAAGAGTTCGAACGAGGTGATTTTCATATTATTTTTCCCGTCAAGATATTTGAATTATCATTTTTTCACTACACGCACCAGTTCGGCGGTGTCGCGCGCGAGATCCTCCAGGGATTTGCCCGCCTTGTAGAGCGCGCTGCCGATGCCCGCGCCGCAGCAGACCTTCATGAAGCTTTCCAGATTCTGCGCATTGACTCCGCCGACCGCCATGATCGGCGCCTTGATGACGGCTTTGAGATCTTTGACGTAGGACGGTCCGAGGATCGCCGGAAACAGCTTCAGATAATCCGCCCCCGCCTTCAGCGCGGTGAAACCCTCGCTGGCGGTGAAGAAACCGGGGATCGACAACATCCCCTGTTTTTTGGTCTCGCGGATGACATCGACATCGGTATTCGGCGAGATGATGAAAAGCCCGCCAGATTGCTTGACGTCGCGCACCGCCTCGGGGGTGAGCACCGTGCCGGCTCCTACCATCTGCCGGTCGCCGCAGTGCTTGGCGGCGAGGGCGATGCTCTTCAGCGGTTCGGGGGAGTTGAGCGGGATCTCCAACAGCTTCACGCCGTTTTCGTACAGCACGTCGCAGACTGCCGGGACCTCCTCGGGGGTGATCCCGCGCAGGATCGCCACCAACGGACACTCGGCCATGAACTTTTCGAAACGCTCTTTCATCTTTTTACCCTCCCGGATGTGGAACCGTTCATCAGCGACTCGACCTCGGCGGCGGAAGAATAATTGTAGTCGCCGGGGATCGTGTGCTTGAGCGCGCTCGCCGCGACCGCGAAGCGGATCGCCGTCGCCGGAGCGGAGAATTTTTCCGAATTTAGCGCGTAGAGCAATCCGGCGCAGAAGGAGTCACCGCCGCCGAAGCGGTCGACGATGTTGCGGATCGCATACGGAGAGTAATTGCCTTCCGCGTCGAGCGGAGCGAAGTGCGCCTGCCGCCCCGCGCAGTCGTAGAGCATGCCGCCCCAGTTGTTGTGGTCGGCGGAGATGCTTTCGCGCAGCGTGATGGCGACGAACTTGGCGCGCGGGAACTTGGCGGCCAACTTGGCGGCGACCTCGCGGTAGCCGTCGATATTCAGTTTTCCGGCCTCGATCGAGGTATTTTCGGCGCTGATCCCGAAGACGTCGGAGGCATCCTCCTCGTTGCCGATGATGACATCCGCAAAGGGCACGATCTGCGCCATGCAGCGCCCCGCCAGCTGATTCTTGGCGGTACCCGGCTCCCAGTTCCAGAGTTTCTTACGGTAGTTGAGATCAACCGATACGGAGATCCCGCGTTCCGCCGCCTTCTTCGCCATGGCGAGTGTCGCTTCGTAAGCGTTGCGCGTCAGCGACGGAGTTATGCCGGTCAGATGCAGATTGGTGACCCCGTCCAGCATGGCGTCGAAATCGTAAGCGTCGGGCGGAAGCAGGGAAACCGTCGATCCGTCGCGATCGTAGATCACATTGGACCCGCGCATGTTGGAGCCGTGTTCCGCGTAGTAGACCCCCATTCGTCCGACTTTGTCGTAGTGGATCTGCGAAACATCGCACCCCAGCCCCGCAAGCTGGGCGGCAAACGCGCGGGCGACCGGATTATCCGGCAGCGCGGTGAGATAGCGGCTCCGGGCACCGAGCATGGCGACCGAAGCACATACATTGGCCTCGCCTCCGCCGTAAGTCGCTTCAAGCGTACCCGGCAGGGTCTGCGCAAAACGCTTTTTACCGGGCGGACACAACCGCAACATCACTTCACCGAAACCGGCGACACAGAATTTGCTCATCTTCCCTCCTGCAAACATTTATCACAATGTGGAAAAATGTTACCATCCACTTTGATATAAGATAACGCTCTTAAGTGAAAAATTCAACTGTGCGGATATTGCCGGAGATAAAAAAATCGGCTATTCGGCGGAATGCGCCGACGCAACTTCACTTCATGCACTCATGAAGTCCCGTTATCACCATCTGCACCGAAACGGCGGAGATTATCAACCCCGTCAGGCGGATCAGCGGGCCCAGCAGATGCGTGCGCTCCAGCACCCGGTTGATCGGCCGCGAAAAAAGCATCAGCACGAAGTTCACCATGATCGCCAACGTCAGCGCCGACGCCGTCAGTCCCAAGCCGAACTCCGCCGTTCCCGAGATCGCGGCGGCGATGGTGCCCGGACCGGCGATCAGCGGCGCCGCCAGCGGGACCAGCGAAATTTCGGTGAAGTTTTCCCGCAGGCTGTGCTCCTGCTTCTGGATGAAGCGCCCTTCCCGCACCGCCGTCCACCCGATCATGAAAAGGATCAGACCGCCGGTGATACGGAGCGAATAAAGTTCCACCTTGAAGATCCGGCTCAACACGATCTCGCCCGCTCCGGCGAGGGCGACCAGGATGCACAGCGCCGCGAGCGACGATTTCCACGACAGTTCCACGATCTGTTTCCGCGTCAGCGCCGGCTGATAGGTCGAAAGAAACATGACCTTGCTCGCCGGATTCAGCAGCGCCAGCAGATACAACGAATTTTCCAGAAGTTTACCGTAGTCCATATCATTCTCCGTTAATCACCGATAAAAACCGATTGAACGCAGATGTCCTCCGTCGAGTATTTCGGAGTGACAACCGTAGGCGCGCTCCAAAGCGGACGGGGTCAGCACCTCGTCGGCAGCGCCGTATCCGACGCATCCGCCAGCGCTCAACAGGAGCACCCGGTCGGCATAACGCAGCGCCAAGGCAAGATCGTGCGTCACCATGAGTATGCCGCATCTGACGCGCAAAGCCCGCAGGTACTCCGCCAAATCGAGCGCATGGCGGATGTCCAAAGCCGATGTCGGTTCGTCCAAAAGCAGACATTCCGCCTCCTGCGCCAATACCGCCGCCATCATCGCCCGCTGTCGCTCGCCGCCGGAAAGACGGCTGACCGGACGTTCCGCCACCGCCTCGAGCTCCATGTCGCGGATCGCGGCATCCACCGCGCGGCGATCCGCTTCTCCGGGATAGCCGAAGACTCCGATATGCGGATTGCGTCCGAGCATCACCGTTTCGCGGACGGTGAATTCCAGTCCCGGCTGGAACTCCTGCGTCATATAGGCGATATGCCGCGCCCGGTCGCGCCACGGATATTCCCGCGGATCGACGCCGTCCATGGAGACGGTGCCCCGCTCCGGACGCAAAAATCCCGACAGCAGTTTCAAAAGCGTACTCTTGCCGCTGCCGTTGGGACCGACCAGCACGGTCAGAGAGCCGGTTTCCACCGCCAGCGACACATCATGCAGTACCGCGCTGCCGCCGTAGGAAAAACAGAGATTTTCTCCGATGAGCCTCATGCGCGCCCCCGCCGTTTCAGCAGATACAGGAACAATGTTCCGCCCACCGCGCTCGTGATGACCCCGATCGGCAGTTCCCGTTCCGCGTAAACCGACCGCGACAGGATATCGCAGAGCATCAGAAAAACTCCGCCCGACACCGCCAGCACCGCTAGCAGCCGGCGGTGGTCGCATCCGCAAAAGCGCCGCACCGCATGAGGTATCATCAGCCCGACGAAGCCGATCATACCCGCCAGCGCCACCGTTCCCGATGCCAGCAGCGAAGCGACGACGATCAGCAATTTGCGCAACATAACCGGATCGCCGCCGAAATTCCACGACGCCGCATCCCCGAATGCGAGCGCGTTGAGTTCGCCCGCCAATCCCCGCAGCAGTACGAGCGCCGCCGCGAGACAAATCGCCGCGCTCAGCAGCAGACGCGGATCCGCCGCCTGCAGATCGCCGAGCATCCACCACGTCACCCCCGCCAGTTGATCGTTGTCCGCGACCGACAGTATGTACATCAGAATACTGCCGAAGATCGTGCCGACGATCACCCCGCCGAGCAGGATGCTTTCGCCCCCGTCGCGCCGTCCTCCCGCGCCGAAGAGGACCAGCCCCAACGCCGCCAGCGCTCCCAACAGCGCGCAAAGCGGGATCGACAGAAACGATATGGCGTTCAGGTTGAAGACGATCGCCAGCGCCGCCCCTACCCCGGAGCCGCCGGATATCCCCAGCGTAAAAGGCTCCGCCAGCGGATTGCGCAGCACCGTCTGGAACACCGATCCCGACACCGCCAGAGAGGCGCCGATGACCAACGCGGTCAGCTGACGCATCAGCCGCAGGACGAAGATCGGGTTCCACTCCCCGTTCACCCGCCAATCGCGGGGAAAAAGCCAACTGCCGCCGCAGACGATCCCCGCCAACAGAACGACGACGATCACCGGAACGGCGACGGCAAACCACCTAACGCTGCGCATCGGCATCCCCCTGCATCATTTTTTCCACCTCGCACCGGAGTTTGCGGATCCCCGCCGGCAGACGGGGACCGGGGCGCATCACCGTATCTTCGTGCAGATAACGCAGTATGCGCTGCCGTTTCACCGCATCGAACCCACCCCAGAAGTTGTCGTCAGGAGCGGGCGACGCCCCGGAATTCGCCCAGATGATGACATCCGGCGGCTCTTTCAGCAGCGCTTCACGGGACATCCGGTAGTATGCGAGGTCGCATATATCCCCCGCGTTGCGCATCCCGGCGAGTTGCGACACCTCGCTCAACAGCGAGCGGCGCCCGCCGGTGAGGAGCGGTGAATCCGACACCACCCACAGCAGCGAGCGGCGAAGCGGCTTCATCCGGCGCAGATCGGCGATCTCGCGGTCGAAACGGAGAAGCTCCGCCGCCGCCGCCGCCGGACACTCCAGTTCACGTCCCAGAAGTTCCACCCATTCCCGGTACTCGTTGACGGTGCGGCACTGCTTGACGATCAGCCGGGCGCCGATCTTCTTCAGCACGCCGCCGACCCGCGGCGCCCGCAGATCGTTGCTCAACACCAGCGTCGGACGCAGTCGAACGAGTTTCTCCAGATTCGGATCGGCGTATCGCCCGACTGCGGGGAGTTTCCGCACTTCGGCGGGATAGTTGCATACCTCGCTGCGGCCGACGAGTTTACTCCCCTGCCCCAACTGGCAGACCAGCTCCGTGACCGCCGGCGACAGCGATACGATGCGCTCCGCCGCCGCCAACGGCGGAATACCGCAAAAGACCAAAAAGGCGAGAACGTTGAGCAGCGCGGCCCGACGGGGGAAGTGCATCATATCACCTTTATTGTGTCACTCGCACGTTTGAAGGTTAAAAAAAATAACACTCCGCGGTGCGGGATCTGGCTTGCGCCGAACATGCGGGCGCTCACAGTTGCGGGACAGCCCCCGAATCGCACGGGGTTCACCGTCATCGCGGATATCGGATCACATTTATAATATAGTCCGCCAAAACGCGGTTTGCAATCCATCGGTCAGGCGAGCCGTGGAAGGTCATAGCGTTTCAGCACTTCGAGTTCCATGACCGGCAGACCGGGCACGGTTTCGCACAACCGCCGGAAGTCATCGCGCAAGGCGAACTGCGACAACGGCTTGGTATAAGCGTCGTGATGGGTGGGAATGAGTTTCTTGAAGCGGATGTGCGACATCAACTCCGGAAAATCGGGATTCCAGCGGCTGACCCCGCAGAACCAGTAATCGCACTCCAATCCATCGACCGCGGGAAGATACAGATTCGCCGAGCCCGTGTTCAGTATCCGCACGCCGTTGTACTCGATCAGAAACGCGAAGACTTCGCCGCAGCGCCAGTCGCTCGTGCATTCGAGTTTCTCCGGCGGCGCATCGTAAAACCCCGGATCGTACGGCTCCTTGTGACGCGATTCCAGAGCCGTGACTTTGACCTCGCCGACGCCGATCTCGTCACCGTATCCGATAATGTTCATCCACCGGTCGTCCACGCCCTGTGCGCGCAAGATGTTGCAGGCGGTGCGGGAACCCCAAAAGCGCGCCCCGCCGATCTTCCGGATGATCTCCGCCGTGTCGCCGAGGTGATCCCAGTGGGAGTGGGTCATGAAAATGAACGGAAGACGATCCGAATGCCGCGGCGAAAGGTCGAGATACTTTTCCACTTCACCTGGCACATGTATCAACGTGCGGTCGCGGCTCACATAAGGATCGATCAGAATCTCGGATCCGCCGCAACGTATTTCAAAGGCATTCAATCCGAGCCAACGCAAAGAAATCCCAGTATCCGACATGTTGAATTCTCATTTAAATTTCCGTTGACGCTCACAGGGCGCCTGCCGCCTTCCCGAATACGTCGATATAACGTTTCCAAAAGCCTGCCGGAGCGTCCTTTTTCATCGCTGCGTCGAAGCGGCGGGTCATAAGTCCGTAATAAAAGAGCGCGTGTTTGCCCTTCTGGTAAGCGGCGAGCGCCTTGTCGAACGAACGCCGGTCGCGTCCCAGATCCGGAAGGCGCATGAGCTTGCCGTTTCGGCGCAGCGTCACGCTGCCGTCCGCCGCCAGCGTGACGATCTGACACAAGCCGCCGGCGCCGGGCAGCGAACACCAGAAACCATCCTTCATATTGGTCACGGAGTCGCGGAAGGCGCACAACTTGTCGAGTTCTCCGGGCAACTGCGAACGCAGTGCGCGGAAACCGTCGATCACCCGCTTTTCCTCCGGAGTGAGTTCGCCCGCCGGCAGCACCACCATATCCGCGGCTTCCCGCGCCGCGGAAAATGCCTGCGGATCGCCGTTCAGCGCCGCGTAAAACCCGGAGATCAAACGCGCCGAAGCCGCCCGGACATCCTGTTTGACCCGGGCGGCGCGCTCCTGCGCCTGACGGCGGCGTTCCGCCTGAATGCGCCTCAGCTCCGCCTCGCGGCGGGAATCTTCGAGCCGGCGGCGCTCCTGGGCTTCACGCTCCTGCCGTTCGCGGAGTTCGCGTTCCGCCTGTTCCCGGGCACGAACGCGCTCCACCTCGGCGAGAGCACTCAAACGCGTTTCCCGCGCCCGGGCGCGGAACGGCACGAAGCGGCGGTCCTCGTCCACCGGAGCGAAAACTGCCCGCAACCGGCGATACGCCCGCCATTCTTCGGCGGTGAGCGGCAGAGGATTGACGGCGAAGAACGCATCTGCCGCCGCCAGAAACTTATCCTGCTGATCCGGAGTGCCGGTCGGCATTTTGATGACCTTTTCCGCACCGGCAATAAACTCCGGACGCGTACGCACCACCGGCGCCGCCGGAGCCGCCGGACGCGGTTTTACCGTCTTCGGGCGTTGCGCCGCAGCGGAGAAGTCGATCCACTGACTCACGGTCCTGCCCGCCGGGACCAACGCCTCCGGCAGTACCTGATATTTGTAACAGATCACCAATGCCGCGCCGACGATCACCGCCAGCAAAACCATCCCCGCCAACACCGACAGCGCTATCTTGAGCGGACGGCGGAAACGCGACGGCTCATCCAAGCCTTCGTACTTGTCGCCACCCGCCGGAAGCGTCTCCGGCGGCGGATTCTTTGCCGCTGGCGGCGTCGCAGCCGGAGGAGTTACGGACGGGACTTTGGGAACCGACGGCGCCGGAACGACAGAGGCGGCCGCACCCGAAGGCTTTTTGAGCACCGGAACTTTGGCTGGACCTGCCGCCCCGCCCTTACCGGGAACAGCGAGCTTGGGCGGCGCCGCTTTTTTCACCGGAGCCGCCTTGGCGACGGCGGGTTTGGCGGAAGCAGTCGCCGCCTTCTTCGCCGAGGCGGAAGCCGGCGGCGCGCTTCTCAGGTAGGCATCCAGATCATCGACCAGGGCTTCCGCGCTCTGGTAGCGACGGTTGATATCCTTTTCCATCATCTTGATGATGATCCGGTTCAGCGCATCCGGCAGCGCCGGATTGACCTCCTTAGGCGGCTGCAATGCGCATTCGATATGCATTCTCGCGATTTCGTCGCCGGTATCCGCCACATAAGGGAAGCGACCGGTGACAAAGTGATAAAAGGTAGCGCCCAGACTGTAGATGTCGCTGCGGATGTCGGTGGGGACCCCGGTCAACTGTTCGGGGCTGATGTACTGCGGAGTGCCGAGGACCTCGTCGCCCTCCTCGGCGGCGGCATCTTCCGGACCGCCGGTCGCCACTTTGGCGAGCCCCAGATCGGCGAGTTTGGCGAAGCCGTTGGCGTCGAGCATGATATTATCCGGCTTGATGTCCTGGTGAACCAGTTTCTGCTCTTTCCAGGCGGCGCCGAGAGCGCGGGCGATGTCACGGACCACGGTGGCGGCGCGGGTGAACTCGATGGATTTTTCCCGCTTCAATATCTGCTTGAAGGTCTCGCCCCGGATGTACTCCATGGCGAAATAGAAGATACCGTTGTCCTCCCCCACGGCGTATGCCTGCACGATATTGGGGTGGCTCAACTTGGCTGCCGCGCGCGCTTCCTTGAAGAGGCTTTCCACATACTCCTTGTCTTCGAGATGCTTCTGCTGCAGCACCTTGAGCGCGACCGGACGATCCAGCGAGATCTGCTTGGCGAGAAACACTTCGCCCATGCCGCCGCGGCTCAGAAGTTTTTCGATGAGGAAATCGCCGAGCACCACTCCCGGTCCGGGGATGACCGCCGGATAATCCTGCGCCGTGCCGCATTTCGGACACTTCACTTGAGGCGAATCCGGAGATTTTTCCGCCTCGAACACCTTTTGACAACTCGAACAAAACAACTTCATCGCAATTTTTCCGTCATTTATCCGTCTTATTCATATCACTTGACTCACCTTCCGGAACGGGTGGCGCTCCGGGGATGAAATACCGTACGATGGCCCCTTTCCGCAACCGGGCGCAGTAGCGGGCGCGACAATCCCGCCTCAACTCGGCCTCCATTCGGCGACGGATCTCCGCGCCGGAACTGCCGAATGAGACCTTTTCCGCCGGATGATAAGCCAATACTTTCAGCCAGAAGATCCCGTCGGAGGTGGATAACGGACCGCGGATGCTGCCGGGCACGGGAGCATCTCCCAACGCCGCCGCGAACTCCGGACGCAGCCGCTTCCGCTCGATCATCCCCAGTTTGCCGCCGTCGCCGCGGCCGGGACCGGAGGAGTAGCGGCGCACCAGATCGGCAAACGCGCCGGGATCGGCGGCGAGGCGTTGGGAGATCTCCCCGATCGTCCTTTCCGCATCGGGGCTATCCGCCGGCAATTGCAGCATCGCCAGTTCTATGCTCTCCGGTCGGGAAAACTCCGCTTCGTGTTCCTGATAGTAGCGGTACATATCCGCCGGAGTTATGAAATTCGAAACATGATACTCCCGCTGCAGCATCAGATGCACGATCAATTGTTCCCGGAGTTTTTTCCGCAACTCGTCGATTGAACTGCCGCTCTCGCGCAGACGACGCGCCAGTTCGCTGCGGGAACGGCATCCCATCCGGGTGGATGCCTCGTCTACCGCCGCTTCGATATCGCGGGCGGATATCTCGAACTTCTTACCGTTGTAATCCGCCAGGATCAACTTGCTGTCGATCAGTTCGTCCACCGCCTCCAACCGCAGCTTGTAGACCGCCTTGGTCAGCATCTCGCCGGAGTATGCCGCCGCCGCCTGATACTCCCGGGCCTGCGTCAGGGGCAACACGTCGCCGAGACTGATCGGTTCGCCGTTCACCGTGGCGAGCACCGCGTTCAGCCGGTCAGGAGTGCGGACGATCCCGGTATCCGCCGGAGCGGCCGCCGTCGTGATCCCGACGGCGCACACAAGCATGACAAGGATCGCTTCCCAATAACGCATCACACGATATCCCATATGAATAATGTTATCTATAAATATAACGCAGGTATGGTATTTTACAAATCCGCAAAGTCCCGCAAATCCACCTTTAGCGCCCCCTGACGCACTATCCGCGGCTCGGAGGAGCGTGCATCCACGACCGTCGACGCGAGCGACGAACTCGGCAGTTCGCCGCCATCCACCGCCAGATCGACCCCGCCGTCCAGCCCCGCCAGCGCCGCCGCCAAAGTCAGCGAATCCGGTGCGCCGGAAAGATTTGCACTGGTCTGCAGCAGCGGTTCGTCCAACTCCGCCAGCAATCTCCGTAAAAACGGGTGATCCGGCACCCGGAATCCCGTGCTGCCGCCGTCCGCGGTCGGAGCAATGATCGTGAGCGCCCCCGGCAGATAACGCTCCGCAAGCCGGCGCACCGTCGGGGTAAGCAGAATTCCGTGAGCCTCCAAAATGCGCCAGTCCCCGACGAACCATCCGAGACGCTTGCTGCCGGAACGGTGCTTCAATGCGTATATGCGTTCCGCGCCGGCGGCGCTGACCGCCGATATCAGTCCATACACCGTTTCGGTCGGCACCACCCCCATGCCTCCGTGCCGCAGCACGTCGGCCGCGGCGACGGCGGCACGACCGACATCCATGCCGTTCAATTCGATGCGCAACATCACCCTGCTCCGCCCTTGTCATCCATAAATTCGTTCAAGGTGCTGAATATACTTGACCGCCGCGTTTTTTTCAAGACGCGCCGAACTTGAATATACCGTATGCCAATGG
>CACZPY010000243.1 GCA_902783135.1 uncultured bacterium | reverse complement strand
TTCAAACACTATCACCCGGAGTGGCGGGACGCCTTTAACGCGCCGGAAACTGTAATCACCCGCGAGTATCCGAAGGACTGGACTCCGGACGACGAACCGTATTATCCCATAAACACTCCGGAATCGGAAAAACAGTTCGCCATGTACCGCCGTGAAGCCGGCCGGTATCCCCGGCTCATCCTCGGCGGCCGGTTGGGAGATTTCCGCTACTACGATATGGACAAAGCGGTTGCCGCCGCATTCAACGAGGTGGAAAGATTGCTCCCATGAATTTGCGAATGATCGTCGCATCCCACAAGGAAGCGTGGGTGCCGTCCGACCCGGTCTATCTGCCGGTCCAGGCGGGGCGCGCGGCGGGGGAGCCGCTGCCCGGATTCGTCGGCGACGACTCCGGAACGAATATCAGCGCGAAAAATCCCCATTACTGCGAACTCACCGCGCTCTACTGGGGGTGGAAAAACCTCGACGCCGACTGTCTCGGACTGGTGCACTACCGGCGGTACTTCGCCGGGAGACGCTTCGGCGCTCCGCGGCGGCGCATCGCGACGGGCGCGGAACTGGAAAGACAACTGCGCCGCGCTCCGGTGCTGCTGCCGTCTCCCCGGCGTTACTTCATCGAGACCAACCGTTCCCATTATATCCACGCCCACCATGCGGCGGATCTGGAGACCGCCCGGGCGGTGATCGCCGGAAAATTCCCGGAGTATCTCGCCAGTTTCGACCGCGTGATGCGGCGCACCGGCGGCCACCGCTTCAACATGTTCGTGATGCGGCGGGATGTTCTCGACGGATACTGCCGCTGGCTGTTCGCCGTCCTTTTCGCCGTGGAGGAGCGGCTGGACATCTCCGCCTACGATCCGTACAGCGCCCGCGTCTTCGGCTTTCTGGGCGAACGTCTGCTCGACGTCTACCTCGACCGCGAAAAAATCCCCTTCCGGGAAATGCCGACGGTCCATCTGGAAAGTCAGCACTGGGGACGCAAAATATGGAATTTCCTCCGGCGGAAATTCCGTTGCTGATGCCTCCGGGAGGAGGCTTCAGAACTTCAGCACGATCTGCGGAGAACCGAAGGAGTCGATCGTCGCCGTCGCGTTGGTGAAGTAGAGGACCTGCGTGTTGGGATCGTCGACGTTGTACATCTTCTTGAGTCCGGGATAGGCGTCGAGCATCGCCTGCTTCACTTCGCGGCGGTCGTCGTCGACGAGGACCCCGGAGAGCCGGAGCCAGCGCTTCTTCTGCGGCTGGAACGCGCAGATCTCCACCTTGCCGTTGCGGGCGATCTGCTTCGACACGTTTTTCTTCCTGCCGGTCTGGATGTAGAGCTTTCCCTCGAAGATCAGCGCCGTGCCGAACGGGCGCACCCGGGGCTGATCGCCGTCGACGGTCGCCAGATAGTAGCACCCCGCCTCCTTGAGGAAGCGGCAGACCGTCTCCAGATTCTTCTTCGCCTCGTCGGGCGACGGCGCCGCGGAGTTTTCCGCGGCGGCGGACGCCCCCGTCAGCATGAACGCGATACCGAAACAGAACGCACCCAATTTCTTCATCACATCACCTCCGCGATGAGCGCCGGGTTATTTGAACTGGGCGTTGTCGACTTTTCGGCCGATGAGGATCTCGGCGATCTGCACGGCGTTGAGGGCGGCGCCTTTGAGCACCTGATCGCCGGCGACGAAGATGTCGAGCCCGCGCTTGTCGTCGCGCGAAATATCCTGCCGGATGCGGCCCGCCAGCACGTCGTACTTGTTGGTCGCCTCGACCGGCATCGGGTATAGGAACTTGGCGGGGTCGTCGACCACGGTGACGCCCGGAGCGGCGGCGAGGATCCGGCGCGCCTCGTCCGGGGTGATCTCCTCGGCGAACTCGAGGTTCAGCGCCTCGGAGTGCGCGCGCAGCACCGGGACCCGGACGCAGGTGCAGCTGACGCGGATCGAATCGTCGTGCAACATCTTGCGGGTCTCATTGAGCATTTTAAGCTCTTCCTTGGTGTACCCGTTGGGCTGGAAGGCGTCGATGTGGGGGATCAGGTTGAATCCGATGCGGTGCACGAAAGCGCGCGGTTCGATCGGCTGATCGTCCAGCAGCTGACGGGTCTGGAGCAAGAGTTCGTTCATGCCCTTCGCTCCCGCGCCGCTGGTCGCCTGATAGGTGGCGGCGACCAGCCGCCGGAGCTTCTTCGCCCGGTGGAGCGGCGCCACGGCGACCAGCATGATGATCGTCGAGCAGTTCGGGTTGGCGATCACGCCGTGATGCTTCATGACGTCCTCGGGGTTGACCTCCGGCACCACCAGCGGAACGTCGTCCTCCATGCGGAAGGCGCTGGAGTTGTCGATCATCACCGCGCCGGCTTCGGTGACCGCCTTGCGGAACACCTTGGAAATGTCGCTGCCCGCGGAAAAGAGCGCGATATCCACGCCCTTGAAGGAGGCGTCCGTCATCTCCTCGATGACGATCTTTTCGCCTTTGAACGTCGCGGTCTTGCCCGCCGAACGCGCCGAAGCCAGCAGTTTGATCCGGGAGACCGGGAAATCCCGCTTCTCCAGCGTGTTGATCATTTCCACGCCGACAGCGCCGGTGGCGCCCGCGACGGCGACGCAATACTCCTTAGCCATGATAAATATCCATCCTCAGTGTTCGGATTGCTGAACGCGGTTCATTATAAAACGCCTTTTCGATCGACGGAAGAACCGCAACGAAAACCGTTTATAATATAATCCCGGTGCGGCGAAAATTCAATTTGGCGCCGGAGGGGAGAGCCGAAACCGCGACAAAAAAACGCCGGGAGCCGTCAACTCCCGGCGCGGATAAAATCCCGCAGATCGGCGAAACCTCATTTGTAAGGGCTCATGTGACCGTCGCCGCCGTTGGATTCGCATTCGATATCCGGCGACGAATAGTAGTACAACGACAACGAGCGGTGGTCGTTGAGCCCCTTGCCCAACACGATGATCTGATAGTAGTTTTTCATGCTGTCGGAGTCGGTAGAAGCGACGCTGCCGGACCAGGTATAGATGTTGCCGCGACCGTTGTGCGCGGTGTGGAAACGGGCGTATTCCTTGCCGCCCTGCGATTCGTCGCTGACGGCTTCCGTCGAATAAAGGTGACACTGCGGGGTGCCGTACCGGTAACTCTTGCCGTCGGCGAACCACACCCGTTTGCTCAGGGGCACGCTTTCGTCCACCGGAGTGCTGTCGTTCTTTTTGAAGAATCCCCGGTTGAATCCGGGCTGGTTGAAACTGATTCCCCACAACGGATCCTTTTTATCGACATTGGTGCTGCCGGTGTTGTTGTTGTAGATCGCCGCGTAGGTCTGCAGGTTTATGCTTTTGTCTTCGTTGCCGCTGATGTTTTTGACCTGCTGCGACGGGCAGTTCAGCCACTCCGGCCGCGAACCGGGATTATTGGCGAAAAGCGACTTGTAATTTTCGGGATAAGTGCCGGAGATGTATTTGGCGGAACACAGGCGGTTGAGCCATCCCGAATAGGCATAACCTTTGATGGAGGAGGAGTAATACCCGGAGTTCGGCGCGGGCCAGAAGTTGCGGTTGTCGTTCATATAGAGCGTGCCGACGGTGCCCAGCTGCTTCAAATTGGAAACGCAGCGCGCGCCGTGCGCCCGTTCGCGCGCCTGCTGCAGCGCGGGGAGCAGCATCGCCGCCAGAATCGCAATGATCGCGATGACGACCAACAATTCGATCAACGTGAAACCATGCTTCTTCATCTTGAACAGTCCCTTTCCCCTTGTCCGAATTGAGCGAAACGTGAATCTCAATGTCTATATATTATGGCACATTTCAGCATAAAATGCAAGCAGCAGTCGGGTAAAAAACGCTTTTTTGCAGCTGCCGAGACGCGGTGCTAAGGGAAATGATGAGTGATGAAAGATGAAATGGCGTTGACGCGCAATGCAGGCGCCCGTCGCGGGAACATACGCAGTAGGACCGGTAGGACGATTAAGACGATTGGGATAAGGCGTGGCTGGAAACCGCGTACCGGCGCCCGTACCCGGAACCGCAAAAACGACCGATGATGGTTGTCTTGGTTGCACACGGTCAGTGCGAGCGGGTCGCCCGCGAGCGCGCAGGGGACGAGCGAGGCTTGATTTTTGCAAAGCAAAAAACAAGCGGAGTGTACCCGAGCATTGCGGCCGCGAGTGAAGT
>CACZPY010000242.1 GCA_902783135.1 uncultured bacterium | reverse complement strand
TAGTATACGACAGGATGACACAACAACACACCGAGTCCCGCCTTCTGGGGCGATTTTCGGTACAATATTTGGGATAGCGCGTATTTTTGAAGGGATTTTACGATTTTTGAAAAATCGTAAGTCCCTTGTGGTGAGCAACATAAAAATGGGGTGGTAGACGAGACTCGAACCCGCGACCTCCTGGGCCACAACCAGGCGCTCTAACCAACTGAGCTACAACCACCATGTAGACGATTTGATAATATACGCCGCGAAAGCGTATTTTTCAAGCGTTTTTCCGCTTCGGAGCGAAAACTCCCGTCTTGGGGCTGCCGATACGGGGCCGCCGGTCCGCGGGATTTGCATTTCACGGCGGCATGGATTATAGTATGCCGTATTTCGGTTCGGCGGAACGATCCGCCGGCCGGCCGATCGGGTCACCACATCTTAAGGGGCTGTATCATAAGCATGAAAATCACGGTCTGCATCAAGCAGGTCCCCGGAACGTCGCAGGTCGAGATCGACCCCGTGACCGGTGTGCTGAAGCGGGACGGCGTGGAGTCGAAGATGAACCCCTTCGATCTCTACGCGCTCGAAACCGCACTGCGGCTGAAACAACAGTACGGGGGAGAGATCACCGTCATTTCGATGGGGCCGCCGCAGGCGCAGGCGGTGTTGAGAGAAGCGTTCATGATGGGCGCGGACCGGGGCTTTCTGCTCTCCGACCGCAGGTTCGGCGGCGCGGACGTGCTCGCTACGTCGTACACGCTTGCGCAGGGCGTCCGGGCGGCGGGGGAGTTCGACCTCGTCATCTGCGGCAAGCAGACGACCGACGGCGACACCGCGCAGGTGGGTGCGGAGCTCGCCGAAACGCTCGGCATCCCGCACGTGACCAATGTCTGCGCGATCCACGATGCGGACGAAAAGTCTCTCACTGTCACGCAGGATATGCCGCTCCACCGGCTCACGGCGAAACTGAAACTTCCCTGTCTCATCACGGCGGATAAGAGCATCTTCGAGCCGCGTCTGCCGTCGTACAAGTTGATGAAGGAAACCGCCGGCCGCGAGATAAAGGTGCTCACGCTCGACGACCTCGCCGACAAGGACCCCAAGCACTACGGGCTCAACGGTTCGCCGACGCAGGTGAAGCGCATCTTCCCGCCGGAAAAGAGCGACGGACGAGAACGCTGGGACGGCCCCGAAGCCGAATCGGCGGAGCGGCTTTTCCGCTACCTCGCCGACCACAAATTCCTGCAGAAACTCGGGTGAACCATGCCGCAGATCATAATACATCAGGAAAAGGCCGCCGACCGCAAAGCGCTAGCCGCCATCTGTCCGTTCGGAGCCATCGAGATCGTCGGTGACAAGCTCGAAATATCCGCCGGCTGCCGCATGTGCCGGCTCTGCATCAAACGCGGCGACGGCGTCTTCGAGCTTGCCGAAGACAATGTCACGACCGTCGACAAGTCCGCGTGGCGCGGTATCGCCGTGATCGCCGAAGTCGAAGAGGGCGCGGTCCACCCCGTGACCTTGGAACTGATCGGCAAGGCGAAGGAGCTCGCCGCCAAGGTGAAGCACCCCGTCTACGCGCTGTTGATCGGTTCCGGCGTTTCCGGCCTCGCCCCGCTGCTCGCCGAGTACGGCGCGGACGAAGTCCACGTTTACGACCAGCCGGAGTTCCGCTACTTCCGCATCGAGCCTTACACGGCGGCGGCGGAAGAGTTCATCCGCAAGGTGCGCCCGTCGGCGATCCTCGTCGGCGGCACCCCGGCGGGGCGTTCGCTCGCGCCGAGGCTGGCGGCGCGGTTCCGCACCGGACTCACCGCCGACTGCACCAAGCTCGACATGTCGGAATCGACCGACCTCGACCAGATCCGCCCCGCTTACGGCGGCAACATCATGGCGCACATCAACACTCCGCGCCACCGTCCGCAGTTCGCGACGGTGCGGTACAAGATATTTTCGATCCCGCCGCGCGAGAAGAATCCCGAGGCGCGGATCGTCAAGGCGGAACTGCCGCCCGAAAAACTCATTTCCGGCATCGAAATACTCAAGGCGGAGCTCAAGGAGCGGGTGCGCGGCATCGAGGACGCCGAAGTCATCGTCGCCGCCGGGCGCGGAGTGAAGAAGCCGGAAGACCTCGCGATGCTTCAGGAGCTTGCGGATCTGCTCGACGGCAAATTGGCCAGCACCCGCGCGTTGGTCGAAGCGGGGTGGACGGATGCGCGCTGTCAGATCGGGCTCTCCGGGCGGACGGTCAAGCCGAAGCTCATCATCACCTGCGGCGTATCGGGCGCGATCCAGTTCGTCGCCGGGATGAACGGTTCCGAAAGGATAGTCGCCATCAACAGCGACCCCGAGGCGTCGATCTTCAACGTCGCCCACATCGGCATTTGCGGCGACCTCTACAAGATCGTGCCCGCGCTGATAGACGAAATCAAACGCTCGCGGAAGGAGGACAACCGGTGAAAACGCTCTACAACACCTTCGGCGACGACGATCTGCGGGCATTGCAGGCGATCTGCGGAAAAGAGCGGGTGATCCCCCGCGACGAGATCGGCGAAGACTACAGCCACGACGAACTTTCCGGCATCCGGAAGTTCCCGGACGTGCTGGTGCGCGCGACTTCGGCACAGGAAGTCGCGCAGGTCATGAAATACGCGAGTTCCCGCAAACTTCCCGTCACGCCGCGCGGCGCGGGCACGGGGCTCGTCGGCGGGTCGGTGGCGATCCGCGGCGGGATCATGATCGACCTGTCGCGGATGAACCGCTTCCTCGAACTCGACGAGGAGAACATGACCCTCACCCTCGAACCGGGCGTATTGCTGATGGAGATCGCGAAATTCGTCGAACCGGCGGGGTTCTTCTATCCGCCAGATCCCGGCGAAAAGACCGCGACCATCGGCGGCAACATCAGCACCAACGCCGGGGGAATGCGCGCCGTGAAGTACGGCGTCACGCGCGACTATGTGCGCGGATTGGAGGTCGTCCTCCCCGACGGCGAGATCGTGGAATTGGGCGGCAAGGTGGTCAAGAACAGTTCCGGGTACAGTTTGAAGGATCTCATGGTTGGCTCGGAAGGTACGCTCGGCATCGTGACGCGGGCGACGCTGCGGCTGCTGCCGCTCCCGAAGCACAAGATCAGTCTGCTCGTCCCGTTCCCGGACCTGCCCTCGGCGATCCGCACGGTGCCCGAGATCATCCGCGCGAGCTCCACCCCGACGGCGGTCGAGTTCATGGAACGCGAAGTGATCCTCGCCGCCGAGGAGTTCCTCGCGCGGAAGTTCCCGGACAACAGCGCCGACGCGTATTTGCTCTTGACCTACGACGGCGCGAGCAAGGAGGAGGTGGACCTCGCGTGGCATGCGGCGGCGGAGCTTTGCCTTTCCGCCGGAGCGCTCGACGTCTTCATCTCTAACACTTTGGAGCGCAACGAATCCATCTGGGCGGCACGCGGCGCGTTCCTCGAGGCGATCAAGAGCTCGACCACTGAGATGGACGAGTGCGACGTGGTCGTCCCGCGCAAGATGGTCGCCGACTTCGTGCTATTTTCGCACGCGCTTCAAAAGAAGCACGGCATCCGGCTGCGCTCCTTCGGACACGCGGGCGACGGGAACTTGCACATCTACATTCTGCGCGACGACCTCGACGAAGCGGCGTGGAAGAAGAAACTCGGCGAGGTCTTCGACGATCTCTATGCCAAGGCGGCGGAACTCGGCGGCAAGGTGAGCGGCGAACACGGCATCGGCTACGCGAAGAAGCCGTACCTCGCCAACTCGTCGAGCGAGTCCGAAAAGCGATTGATGGCGGGGATCAAGGCGGCGTTCGACCCGCAGAACATCCTGAACCCCGGCAAACTCATCCTTGACGGCGAGTGATTTCCCCGGTATCCGGGCAAAAAAAATGGTACACCCGGCGCGATTCGAACGCGCGACCTTCTACTCCGGAGGCAGACGCTCTATCCAACTGAGCTACGGGTGCCCATG
>CACZPY010000241.1 GCA_902783135.1 uncultured bacterium | reverse complement strand
AGATATTGAAACCGGTAACAAAACACATACCAGGTATTAAAAATGACAAGTTTGGGAAAATACATCTGGCATTTTAAGATGAAGGATCCGATGGGACGCCGGGGGTTCTTTAGCGCCGCGCGCGAGCGCCGCAGCGCCCGCGAGATGGTGCCGACGGCGGCGTCCTGCCCGATGACCTGTTTTTTGAGTTCGCTTTCCATGCGCAGCAGTTTGGCGCTTTCGCCCTCCTCCATCTGCTGCAGCGGTACTCCGGTGAGTTTGGCGACGACGGCGGCGATGTCGTTGGCGGTGACGCAAGTCTGCTGTTCGGTGCAGTGGGCCTTCCACTCGTCCAGCCGGGATTTCAGCTCCTGCTTGAGCGACCGCTCGCGGTCGCGGAAGCGCGCCGCGCCCTCGAAGTCCTGATCGATGATCGCCTGATCCTTGCGCTCCTTGGCGCCGGAGATCTCCAGCTCCAGCGCCGAGGTGTCGGGCGGGGGGATCATCCCCGCGATGCGCCCGCGGGCGCCCGCCTCGTCCATGACGTCGATCGCCTTGTCGGGGAGGAAGCGCCCCGATATGTAGCGGTCGGAGAGGCGCACCGCCGCTTCGATCGCGCCGGGGGCGTAGGTGACGTGGTGGTACTTTTCGTAGGTCTCGCGCAGTCCGTCAAGGATGAGGATGGAATCCTCCACGCTCGGCGGGTTGACCATCACCGGCTGGAAGCGCCGTTCCAGCGCGGCATCCTTTTCGATGCCTTTGCGGTATTCGTCCAGGGTCGTCGCGCCGACGCATTGCAGTTCCCCGCGGGAAAGCGCGGGCTTGATGATGTTGGCGGCGTCCATCGCCCCCTCGGCGCCGCCGGCGCCGACGATGGTATGGAGTTCGTCGATGAAAAGTATCACCTTGCCGGAGTTGCGCACCTCGTCGATGACCGCCTTGATGCGCTCCTCGAATTGTCCGCGGTACTTGGTGCCGGCGACCATCAGCGGCAGGTCGATCGCGTAGATCTGCTTGTCGGCAAGGAGTTCCGGGACCTTGCGGGCGACGATCGCCTCGGCGAGCCCCTCTAAAATGGCGGTCTTGCCGACGCCGGCTTCGCCGATCAGCACCGGATTGTTCTTGGTGCGGCGGCAGAGGATCTGGATCACCCGCTGGATCTCGTCCGTGCGGCCGATCACGGGATCGAGTTCGCCGCGCGCGGCAAGACCGGTCAGGTTGCGGCCGAAGGTGTTGAGCGCGTTGAGCCCGTCGGAGGGGCCGCCCTCCGGCGCCGGAGCGTCGCCGTCCCCGGCGTGTCCGAAGTTCTCCGGATCGCCGTTGTCGGGCAGAAAGTCGCTGTCGAGGTTGCGGACGACCGCGCGCCGCACCTCGTCGGGGGTGATGTCGAGGTTCTTGAGCACCCGCGCCGCCCGTCCCTCGCCTTCGCGGAGCAGCGCCAGCAGCAGGTGTTCCGTGCCGACGAAGTTGTAGTTCATCGACTGCGCTTCGCGCGCGGCAAGTTCCAGTATGCGGCGCAGCCGCGGCGTCACCGGCAACACCCCCTGCGTCTGGGTGGCGCCGCCGACGCCGCAGGTCTTTTCGACCTCCATGCGCAGCTTGGCGAGGTTCAGCCCCAGCGATTTGAGCGCGTCGATGGCGACGCCCTCGTCGAGCGAAAGCAGCCCGAGCAACAGATGCTCGGAACCGACGTGGTCATGATTGAAGCGCTCGGCCTCCTGCTTCGCCAGCAGCAAGGTCCGCCGCGCGCGCGGGGTCAGATTGCCGAATGCCCCTCCGGGATTACCCATGGTATCTTTCTCCTGATCTTGTGCGTCCGCATCGCGTCCGCCGCCGGAAATCCGGCGCGTTTCTCCTCTTCCTGCGGATAATATACAAGCGCCGCCGAGTACTTTCAACACCCGTCGTCCGCGCCGGGATCCGCGGCGAACCGCGCCGTCCCCCGGAGCAGATGGGCGCTGCGCACCACCCGGACATGCAGACATTCGTCGCCGTCGATTTCACAGCCGCCGTCGGCACGGACCCCGCCGCAGGCTCCGGCGGAGAGGCGCTTGGGACAGTTTTCCGGGCAGAGGAATTCGTGTTCCTCCAAACGGCACTTGCCGCATCCCCGGCACGATACGAGCAGATGCTTGAGCAGCCGTGCGTGTCCGGCGCGCCGTTCGTCGGCGCCCCGGAAGAAAAATTCGCGCAGGCGCAGCATCATCCGTTCGCACCTTGTCCCCTCCGGTTCGCCGAGGTCGTTGCCGTCCGGCGGACCTTCCGGCGGCAGATCGCGGTACAGTATGCGGTCGTAGAGCCGGTAGCCGTCCGGGAACGGCGACATTTCGGCGCTGCCCAGATAGGAGTTGTACTCCTCCAGCCACTGCGGGAAACTCGTGAACTCCTCCAACGCCTGCCGGAGCCGCCCCGAGATGATCCGCACCCGCGCCGGAGTCTCCGCGCCGATCAGCTGGACGCCGGAAAATCCCATCAGCCGGCACCCCGCCGCCTGCAGTTCCAGCCGCCGGTACTGCGCCGATTCGAACTGCGCCTTCGAGTAGCCGAGCTCCCGTTCCAGCAGCTTCCGGAACGCCGGACTGATCCGTATCCCCGGATAGTATCCCTTGAGCACCCGTTCCATGCGCGCGGGCGACAGCAGCATCAGCCGCGCCAGGTGCGGGGTGTATTCGTTGGCGGCGGCGAGATGCCACGCCAGCGCCTGCAAATTCAGCATGTCCCAGCCGCACTGGGTGACGAAGAACTCCGCGCCGCCGCGGAGTTTGCGGTCGAGTTTGAAGAGCTGGCTCCACAGCGCGTAGCCCGTGTATTGGAATGGATTGGTCACCGCGCCCGGGAAAAAGCCCCGTTCCCTCATCGCCTCCAGCAGCACGGTGCTTTCGGTGAACTGCCGGCGGCGGCATTCTCGGATCGAGGTGCCGAAGGGGGCGTCGCCGGTCACGGCGACGAGGTTGGCGATCCCCGCCTGCGCCGCCAGATCGAGCAGCCGCTCCGCCTCGTCGCGGGTCGTTCCCGCTCCGGAAAGGTAGACGATATGGCGGTCGCGGTTTTCGGCTGGCAGTTCCAGCGCGTGTTCGATGCCGCGCCACGTTTCGCCCCGGTCGGGGATGGCGAGCACGGGCTCCATCCCCTGTACGCGCATCAGTTCGGATTCCAGCGCGGCGAGCTGATCCGCGGCGGGCGCGGGATCGGACGAGCCCGGTTCCGGCGACGGCGCTTCGACCGCGAGGATGAATTTGCCGCCGTGCAGCGCTTCGGTGAAGCGGTTCTGCTTCCGGGGTGCCGTGAAATCCATGTTGAGTTGATTGCCGCTCATTTCCGCTCGTCCTCCGCCGCTTCGTTTCGTCCGCTGTCGATCGCATGCTGGGGGTCGAGCACCAGAAACACCGATCCCGTCAGGCTGAATACCAGTATGATCGCGGTGTAGATCAACTGCGCGGTCTTGGCGTCGGCTCCGGAGATCCCGGAGGCGGCGAGCAGCGTGATGGCGGCGGCGTCGCGTCCGCCCAAGCCGCCGGGAAACAGCGGGATCAGACCGATTATGTTGCCCACCGTCACCGCCACGATCACGTCGAAGAACCCGTATTCGACTCCCAGTCCGGAGAGCAGAAAAAACATCGGGATCACCGTCATCAGGTGGACGAAGAAGATGCTGCCGAGCGTGAGCAGCGACACTTGCTTCCACGACGCGGCGTAGACGTCGGTCGCCGCGGTGAGGCGGGAGACCATGCCGTGCGTGATCCCGTCCGCCCGGCGCATCAGCGCGCCGAACAACGGCATTCGTTCGATCCGGCGGTGGAAGAAGATCACGCAGCTGGCGGCGAGCCCCGCCAGCGCCAGCAGCGCGAGCAGCAGTATGCCGAGTATTTTGGTTTTGGCGTCGAGCTGCAGTTCCGGGATGGAGACGTTCATCAGCAACGGCACGGCGGGGCCGAGGATCGCGAGTTCCAGCGTGAAGAGCGCGATCATGCCGACGATGCGGTCCATCAGCACGGTGAAGGCGCCCTCCGCTTTGGAGCCGCTCGCCGACCGTCGGGAGACGGCCCCCATCTTCACCACATCGCCTCCGATGGCGCCGCCGGGGATGACCAGACTGAACAATATGCCCTGAAAGGTCAGGCTGACCGCTTCGAGCGGTTTGAGCCGTATGCCGAGGATCACCGCGAGTTCGCGCCAGCGCCACGCGCAGAACAGGATGTGGATGCCATAGAAGAACATCGCCGGGATCAGGTAGCGGCTGTCGAAATTGCGGAAACACGCGACGATCTCGCCCGGATTTCTGAGCATGAACCCCACGATGCCGGCGGCGATCAGAAACTTGAGGACGAATCCCAGATACTTTTTGATGGCAGGGTGCGGTTTCATGATCGGCGCGGGAACGGTGGACCTATTTTTCGAGGGTGAAAGTATCGGTGTCGTATGACTTGAAGACATTTTCTCCGAGGTCGTACACGATCCGGCTGGCGTACTGCTGGCGTCCCTCGGCGCGGAGCCATGGACGGCGCGGCGGCACGGCGGTCATGGTGACATATCGGGTATCGGTAAGATATTCGCAGCGGTCGCCTCCCGCCTCCTGCTTGAGTTTGGTGTCGGGATCGGTGCGCTCAAGTTTGACGTCGCCGAGGCAGAGCACCCGCTGCAGCCGCACATCATCGGTGATGTTGATGGCGGCAGGCACGGTGTCCTCGGTGAATTCGGTCAGCGCGAAGGGGTCGGCGTCGGGGTCCTCGGCGGGCCGGGCGCCCGGGACCTGCGGTTCGGGGCGGTGTTTGACGCCGAAGAGATACATATCCTTGCAGAGCATCCGATTTTCGTCGTCATTGATGCTGACGTTGCCGGAAAAGTGCGAGATGTTGCGGGTCAGATCCGCCCGGCCCCGATCGGCGTGCAGCACCCGGTCGCCGCTGCTTTTGCCGGAGAACAACCCGGATGCCACCTGGCTCTTGGCGGAGGAGCGACTGGTGGCGACCACGTTGCCCTCCGCGACGATGTCGGTCAGCTTGGCGCCGCCGGACTGGAACATGCCGGGGGCGGGTTTTTCTCCGGCGGCGAGCTCGGTGAAGTAAAGCGACAGTTTGTCGCAGTCGAGCTTGCCGGAGGCGTCGGTCACGCGGACGTTCCCCGTGGCGACGGTCTTTCTGATGGCCCGGTCGCCGCCGGTGCCGGCGGCGATGCTGCCCGTGACCGGGGATTTTCCGGCGGCGGATTTGTCCGCGGCGGCGGAGTCGCCGGGCGCGGATTTTTTGCGCCCGAGGTAGATGTCCAGTCTGCGGCAGTCGAGCGTGGAATTGAGCCGCCGCCCCTTGACCTTGCCCACGAAGGTCACACGGTCGGCGCGGTTGTCCAGTTCGCCGCGGTTGGCGGTGAGCACCCCCGGAGCCGCTCCGGCTTCGCCGCCGAGCGTTTCGACGCGGACGCGGCGGAACCACTTGGCGGTCGCAAGTTCCGTCTTGCCTGCAGCGGTGGGGGCGAAGTCGGCTTGCATTTCTTCGCAGCTGAGACGGGAACTGCCGGCATCGGTCAGTACGACATTGCCGTGGAACTCGGCGCTTTTGATCTCCCGCGAGCCGCCGAAATCGCCGGAATCGAACATCGAGGAAACGCCGGTGTCGGCGGCGGGCGCTTTCGCCGGTTTTTTCGCCCGATCCGGATGTTCGGCGGTGATGACGCGCATCCGGTCGCAGGCGATGCTGCGGTCTCCGTCGCGCATTCGGACGTCGCCGTTGAAGTCGTTGAAGTTGTTCGCCGCGTCGAAGAAGCCGGTTTCGGAAGTCAGCGACTGACGCACGATCCGTTTGCCGTTTTCGTCCCGTTCGGGAGCGCCGTCGATCCGGCATCCGCCGGTGATGAGACCGCGCTTGGTGTCGCGTTCGAGGAAGATGGTGCGTCCGCACAGGACCGCGCCGTTGGCGGAGACGATCCGGGGCAATTCGGTGTCGCCGGTGAGTTTGAGCGTCCCCTTGGTGACGTTGCAGACCAGATGGTCCGCGAAGACCTGCTCGGCGGGATTGTCCTTCCGGGTGATCACCACTTCGCCGTCGGCGAGGATGCGGTCGACGCCGGAACTTTTGAGATCGGGCGCGGGCGCATTGCCTTTGCTTTCCTTTTTATCTTTATCCTTTTCGCCGCCCCAGAAGACGGTCAGCCGGTCGCAGGTCAGGAACATCCGCTCCTCGTCGACGCGGACATGACCGATCAGCATCACTTCGTTGCGCGCGGAGTCGATCAGCATCGAGTCGCCGGCGGCGGTGATGTATTCGTACTTGGCGGGGAGCTGCCCCGGAGTCTTGAGCAGCACGGCGGGGTCGGCGGAGCCCTGACGGATCACGATCTTGACCTGCGAGTTGACCGATATGGTGCGCCGGTCGAAATCGGCTTCGAAGCCCACTCCGTCCAGATCCAGCATCGGCGAGCGGAAGTGCACGTCGCGGTTGCCGAAAGCGCGGCGCCCGATCTGGTCGATCTCGCATTCGGGGGTGTTCATCACGCCGTCGCTGTAGCTGATGCGCTCCTTCCAGAAATCGAGAACCTCGACAAGTTTGGCGCCGAGCGGATAGGGCTTGAGATCCCAGCCGTCGTTGATCGCGTCCATGTCGGCGCCGGAGCGGATGATCTCCAGCACCGTGTTGACCCCCACCATCACTTCGCCGCGCCGTTCGGCGCTCCCGGCGAAGACCACCATCTGCAGCTGCGACTTGTTGAAAACCGGGATCTTGGCGTGGTTCATCTGCAGACCGCGCAGATCGTTGATGCGGTGCGCGTCCGCACCCTCCGCCGCCATGATGCCGATCGTCAGCGCGAACGCCGCCGAAAGCAAAGTTCGTCCCATCCGTATCATCGGCGGTATACCTCCAGCACGGCGTCGAGTTTGTCCTGAGCGGAAAGCAGTTCGTGCATCACCTCGCACACAGCGCCGTGTCCTCCGGGAGTGCGGGTGCGCCAGTCGGCGACTTCATCCAGTTCGGGAACGGCGTCGCGCACCGCCACCGCGACTCCCGCGCGGCGCATCGGCGGCATATCCATCACGTCGTCGCCCATGTAGAGACACTCTTCGGGGGCGAGTTTCCATTCGGCGAGCAGCGTCTCGAATCCGGCGAGCTTGTCCTTGATCCCCTCGTAGAGGAAGGAAAATCCGAGTTCCCCGGCGCGTTGGGCGTTGGCGGGGCTCCGCGCTCCGGAGAGCGCCCCCACCAGCAGTCCGGCGCGGATCGCCAGTTTGATCCAGTGACCGTCGCGGTAGTTGAAGAACTTGATCTTTCTTTCCCCGTCGTAGCCGACCCGTCCGTCGGTCAGCACTCCGTCGATGTCAAGGACGACGGCGCGGATCTTACGCAGTTTTTCCGATGGTGTCATGGATCAGCTTCACTTCCCTCAATACGATTTCCGCGAGTTTGAAGTCCAGCGAGTTGGGCCCGTCCGACCACGCTTCGTCGGGACGGGGATGGACCTCGGTGAAGAGCGCATCGATGCCGACCGCGGCGGCGGCGCGCGCCAGGGGACGCACGAATTCGCGCCGGCCGCCCGAGGCGTTGCCGAGTCCGCCCGGCAGCTGCACCGAGTGGGTCGCGTCGAATACCACCGGCGCGCCGAGCGCGCGCATGGTCGTCAGCGACCGCATGTCCACGACCAGATTGTGATAGCCGAAACTCGTTCCGCGCTCGGTGAGCAATACCTTCGTGTTGCCGGCTTCTTTAACCTTGTCGAGCGCGCCCTTCATATCCTCCGGCGCCATGAACTGCCCCTTTTTGATGTTCACCGGCAGTCCGGTGCGTCCGGCGGTGTGGAGCAGATCGGTCTGGCGGCAGAGGAACGCCGGGATCTGCAGCACGTCCACCACTTCGGCGGCGGCTTCGGCTTCGGCGCACTCGTGCACGTCGGTGATGACGGGCACGTTCAGCGTGCGCTTGACTTCGGCGAGGATCTCCAGCCCCTTGTGCAGTCCGGGACCCCGCCGCGACGTCCCGCTGGAGCGGTTCGCCTTGTCGTAGGACGCCTTGAAGACGTAGTTGATGTCGAGTTCGGCGCAGAGGTCGCGGAGAAATCTGCCCGCTTCCAGACAGGTTTCCAGCGTCTCCGCCATGCAGGGGCCGCCGAAGAAGGTGAGTTTCCCCGCGCCCACGATGATGTTGTCGTTGATTTTGACCGTATTCATAGAATCGATGATCCCGATGGTTATGTGGTTCAGCTTTGTTGTTCCCGGAGCCGCCGCTCGGCGGCGGCGAGATCGTCGGGAGTGTCGACGCCGATGCTCTGCAGCTCCGAAGTCACGACCTGAATGGCGATGCCGTTTTCCAGCGCCCGCAGCTGTTCGAGTTTCTCGGCGTTTTCGAGTTTGCCGGGGGGCAGGGAGACGAATTTTTCCAGCACGTCGCGGCGGTAGGCGTAGATGCCCCAATGCAGCCACACTCCGCATTCGGCGCCGCCCTTGCGCAGGAACGGGATCATCGAACGGCTGAAGTAGAGCGCTTTCCCGTCGGTGCCGAATACGACTTTGACGTTGTTTTCGGTCATCCTTTCGCGGTCGCCGGGGACGGCGACCGTCGCCATCGGCAGCGCGGGATCGGCGCGCATCACGCCGATGAGTTCGTCGATCACCGAAGTCGGGATCAGCGGCTCGTCGCCCTGCACGTTGATCACGAGGTCGCACCCCCGCCCGAGTTTGCCGAGCGCCTCGGCGATCCGGTCGGTGCCCGAGGGGTGCGCGGGAGAGGTCATGACCGCCGTTCCCCCGAAGGATTCCACCGCCCGGGCGATCCGTTCGTCGTCGGTGGCGACCGCTACCACGGCGGCGCGGCTGGCGGCGGCCTTTTCGTACACGTGGCGGATCATCGGCTTGCCGGCGAGCATCGCCAGCGGCTTGCCGGGAAAACGGGTGCTGGCATATCGCGCCGGTATGATCACGGCGCATTTCGGGTCTTTCATCTTTCCTCCGCGGCGGCGCGGCAGACCGCCTCCAGTTCGTTGAAGGTTATCGGAGCGGTGCCGACCTTGCCGACGACGACTCCGGCGGCGAGGTTGGCGATCTCGGCGGCCTCCTCGGGGGACGCCCCGGAGATCTGCGCCAGAGTATAGGTGCCGGTGACGGTGTCGCCCGCGCCGGATACGTCGAAGACTTCCCGCGCCCGGGTCGGGATCACCCGCGCCTTCATCTCGTCGCGGCGGTACAATGCGATGCCCTGCGCGGCGAGCGAGATCATCAGCTGATCCGGCTCCCAGCTTTCCATCAGCGTCCGGGCGACGGCGGCGAGGCGGGTATCTTTGAGCGGGTCGGCGACGGGGATGTCATCGTCGGTGAGTTTTGCCATCGCGAACGCTTCGGAGCGGTTGGGCTTGATGACGCCGATCCCCCGGACGGGGGAAAGGTTGCCGGGCTTGGGGTCGAGCGCGGTGAAGACGCCGGCTTTCGCCGCCTCGGCGACGATCTCCTCCACCATCCACGAAGCGAGGACCCCTTTGGCGTAGTCCTCGAAGATCACGGCGTCGACGGCGCGGTCGCGGATCAGCCCCGCGATGCGCGACACGAGTTCGCGGCGCATCGCTTCGGAAACGGGGGCGGTGCTCTCGAAGTCCTCGCGCAGCAGCTGCTGCCCTCCGGCGATGATCCGGCGCTTTTCGGTGGTGCAGCGGTTCCGGTCGCGCAGGATGCCGGAAGCGTCGATCCCGAGTTCTCCGAAGGCGCGGAACATGGCGGCGGCGGCATCGTCGTCGCCCGCCACGCCGAAGGGGATCGCCCGCGCCCCGAGCAGCGCGATGTTGCGCATCACGTTGGCGGCGCCGCCGAGGCATGAACTCTGTTTGCGGATGCCGATCACCGGCACCGGAGCCTCCGGCGAGATCCGGGTGACGCTGCCCCACAGATAGACGTCCAACATCATATCGCCGATCACGGCGATGCGGCCGTCCCTGAAGCGCTGCAAAATCTCGATGTGACGTTGGGACCTGGTCATGATTTATTTGCCTTTGTTTTTGGGCTGTTGTCTTTGTTTTTGGGGCCCTTGCCTTTGTTTTTACGGCCTTTGCCTTTGTTTTTGTGACCTTTGCCTTTTTGTTTTTTTTGTCCCGCGTCTTTGTTCTTGGGGCCGTTGTCTTTGTTTTTGAGGTCCTTGTTCGCTGTGCCCTTGTCCTTGTTTTGGAGGCTTGCGCCCTGATTCTTGGGGATCAGCGAATTGACATAGATACCGGTGTCGAGCGTTGTCTCCTTCGAGAACGATGCACCCCGCCGGATCATGTTCAGCACCGCCCACGAATCGTTGACCGCCTCCTGCAGCCGGGCGATCTCGTCGCTGTCGAGATTGCGGCTTTCCTCGCGCAGATAGACGGCGAGACGGTCGAGGTTCCAGGCGACGAGCTGCAGTTCCATGTCGGCGGCAGGAAGCTTCGGCTTCAGCGAATTGCAGGTGCGGCGGGCGTTGTCGAAACTTTCGAGCAGTTTCAGCCGGCGCACCTCTATCGCCATGGCGTTTTCCCGGTGGAGATAGGTGGGGATCGCCACCGCCAGCGTCAGTTCGGCGGCGACGATGAGCGCGAATATCACGACGGCGGAAGCCGCCACGTAATCGCGCTTGAAATTCGCGGAAAGCAACAGTTTTCTATTCAAAAGACCCCTCCTTTGGGAAACGGTCCCGGAATTCGGCAAAACAACATACTATTTAAATTAATATACACGACCCTACCGATAATACAAGTTTCGCGCCGCCGGAGGTTTTTGCAATCGGCGCGGTTACGGCGTATATTATAGCGATGTGCCGGAGCATCGTCCTCGCAGAGCGGATAGGGAAATGGGAATTTACACCGAGCGGAAAATCGGCAAATGGAGCGGCGCCGCCATTCTGACGGCGGCGTTCGCGGTGCTGTACGGCATCTGGCTGGCGGGCGATCCCGAACTGGTGCGCTCCGAGGTGATTTATGCGGCGGCGGCGGCGGAGTTTTCGTCGCGGACCCCGCTGCTCGTCAAAGTGCACGGGTGGGCCACTCCGGAGTGTTTCCCGTTGTTTCCGGTGGCGGCAAGAGTGCTGCGCGAAGCGTGTCCGGCGCTGCCGATGGAATCGGTGCTGCGCGGTCTGTCGGTGCTGATGCTGGGAGCGGGCGCGGTGCTGGTCTACTTCGCCGCATCGAGCCATCGCACCCATGTCGCCGGATTGGTGGCGGCGGCGATGTACTCGACTTCGTTTCTGGCGCTCGGAGCGGCGGTGGAGGGCACTCCGGCGACGACCAATGCCTTTCTGCTGGCGGCGGCGCAGCAGTTGTTCTTCCTTTACGGCGTGCGGCGCGCGGAGTGGAACCGGGCGTGGTTGTATTCCATGCTGCCGGTGGCGCTGGGGTTCCTGTCGGGCGGCTTTACGTTTTTGCTGTTCTTCATCTTTCCGATGCTGTTTTTCCGCCGTCCGCTGTCGGTGACCAGCAAGTTCCGGCGGCCGGGATTCGCGGCGGCGGTGGCGATCATCGTCCTGCTCGTGCTGGCGTGGAGCGGCGCCTTTTCGTCGGAGCCGCGGCAGATCTCGCCGTACGAGGTGTGGTGGCGTCAGTTGTCGGAGGTCCGCCTGGGCTGGGGGCTGGCGGCGTTCCCGTTCGCGGTGATCTTCTGGATGCTGCCGTGGAGTCTGCTGATGTGGCTGCCCTTCTGCGTGGCGCTGCAGACGATCGACGAAACTCCGATCTACAGCCGTTATCTGCGGACGCTCGCATTTTCGACCCTGGCGCTGCTGTGGCTGATCCCCGAAATGGGGCGTTACGGATTGTTCTACGCGGTCGCGCCGCTGTCGGTGCTGACGGGCACCTTCTACGAAATCGGGGCACGGCGTTACGGGCGCGGGGTGCGGAGTTTTCTCGTGCTGGCGGAAATATTCATGCTGATCGTGGCGGTGCTGATCGCCGTCGGCGGTTTCGCTCCGGAAGGGTGGCTCACCAAGCCGTGGCTCCGGCTCAGCCTCGGCTTGACCCTGCGTTTCCGGGAGGCTTCCGGGTTCAACGTGGCGGTGTCGGCGCTGCTGGTGGCGGTGCTGCTGCTGGCTTTCTATGTGCATCGGGCGCGGCGCAGCGATCCCTTGTGGATGATCCTTCTGGCGGTGTCGGTCGCGTCGGCGCTCTTCTGCAACGGACTCATGTTCCCCTACAAGTCGCAGGACCGCAGCAAGCGGAACTTCGGCGCCGAGGTGCGTTCCGCGCTGGAGCGGGACGGTGCGGCGGCGGGTACGGTGATCTACACGCGCAACGTCCGCAATCTGACGGGCGGGCTGTTCTACGCGGGGTTCCCGGTGTACCGGCTGATCGCGGCGGAGGGCATCCCCGCCGGCGCGGAGCAGATCTATCTGTTGAGCGTGGACTTCCCGCAGTCCAGCGAGTACAGCTGGGAGAATCTGTTCCCGAAGGATTTCACGTACAACGATCAGCCGTTGAATTTGAAATTGTGGAAGGGCACTCCGCCGGAACCCGTCGCGGAGAACGTCGGAGGGATGGCGGCAGCGCCGCCGGAGCCGAAACAACAGGAGAAAAAATAGGTCATGAAAGCATTCTTCGTCTTTTCCGGACAAGGCGCCCAGAGCGTGGGCATGGGCAAGGATCTCTACGAAACGTCTCCGGAGGCACGGCGCTGTTTCGACGCCACCGCGGCGGTACTGGGGGCGGAGCAATTGGATGCGATCTTCAATGGCCCGGCGGAAAAATTGACGTCGAGCCGCTTCTGCCAGACGGCGATCTACACGATGAGCTGCGCCGCGCTGGCGGCGTTCCGGGCGCGCCGTCCGGAGGTCTCGCCCGCGGCGTGCGCGGGGCTGAGCCTCGGCGAGTATGCGGCGCTCTTCGCCGCCGGATGCTTCGACTACGAGACGGGGCTCCGGCTCCTGGCGCGGCGCGCCGAACTGATGGACGAGGCGTGCCGGAAAAGTTCCGGCGGCATGGCGTCGGTGCTCAAGGCGGATCCCGCGGTCATCGAAGCGGCGTGCGCCGAGGCGGACATCGACATCGCCAACTACAATTCGCCGGGGCAGATCGTGATCTCCGGCGAAAAGGGGAAACTCGCGAAGGCGATCGGCATACTGCGGGACAAGGGCGTTTCCCGGATCATCGAACTCAACGTCGCAGGCGCGTTCCACAGCCGGCTGATGGCGGAAGCGGGCGAGGCGTTCGCACCGGCGCTCGCGGCGGCGCAGCTGACGATGCCGCGCGTGCCGGTGTACCACAACTACACCGCCGCGCCGGCGAAGGATCTCGATGAACTGCGGACGGATCTTGCGCGTCAGGTCTCGGGATCGGTGCGCTGGGAAGGGTGTCTGCGCGCGGCGGTGGCGGCGGGCGCCGACACGGTGATCGAGTTCGGTCCGGGCAATGTGCTCACCGGACTGGCGAAGCGCACGATCCCCGAGCTGCGGCTCATCAATATCAACAGCGCTGCGGCGCTTGAAAATATCTGATTTCAGGTTACGTTAATATATAAACGGAAACAGGTGTCCGGGACACCGCAAACAAAGGAGATCGTATTTTATGAGCAATGGACGTATCGCGGGCAAGGTGGCGCTGGTGACGGGCGGAGCCCGGGGCATCGGCAAGGCGATCTGCGAGCGCTTGGCCCAGGAGGGCGCCGAACTGGCGATCGTGGATATCATGAAGGATGTCGCTCAGGCTACCGCCGACGAGTTCTGCGCCAAGGGCGTCAAGGCGCGCGCCTACGCCGCCAACGTCGCCAAGTTCGAGGACGCCGAAGCGGCGGTCGCCGCCGTGGTTGCGGACTTCGGGCATCTGGATATCTTGGTCAACAACGCCGGCATCACCAAGGACAATCTGATGCTGCGGATGACCGACGCCGAGTTCGACGCGGTGATCGCGGTGAACCTCAAGGGCACCTACAACTTCACCAAGGCGGCGGTCAAGCCGATGATGAAGCAGCGCGCGGGCAAGATCGTGAACATCGCTTCGGT
>CACZPY010000240.1 GCA_902783135.1 uncultured bacterium | reverse complement strand
GGCGCTGGCGTTCGGCTATTATTGCGCCTACGCGATCAGTCAGCTGGCGTTGGGGGCGTACTCCGTCCGCTGGGGCGGAGTGCGGCTGATGCTCTTCGGCGGCAGTTGTTTCGTGCTCGGGTCGCTGCTCTTTCCGCTGGGCAGTTTCCTCCCGGCGGGAAGCGCCTACTGGGTGATGTTCGCCGCGCGGATGCTGACGGGACTGGGGGCGGGAACGATGTTCCCGGGGCTCGCCAAACTGCTAAGCGACCTCTACACCGGACGTTTCGCGCTGGTCTTCAGCGTGGTGATGTTCATCGGCTATCTGGGACCGATCTGCGGTCGGACGCCGGTGCTCCAGTTGGTCAAACTGGTCAGCTGGCGGTGGGCGCTGGAGATCATGGCGCTCGCGTCGTTGGCGATGTTCGCGGTGCTGGTCGCGGCGGCGCGCGGAGCGGTGAAACCGGTGATGCCGGGCAACAGTCTGGCGGCGCTGCGCAAGGTCTTCGGCAGCGTCCGCAATCTGCTGGTCTTCACGGCGAGTTCGGTAGTCTACGGGGTTTACTATGTGCTGCCGGTGGTGGCGGGGCAGAAGTGTCTGACCGACAGCGGCATATCCAAGGATCACGCGGAGTATCTGCTGACCGCGCTGGCGGTGATGATCGCCTTCGGCAATCTGGGCACGATACTGTTGCTGCGGATCTTCGGCGGCCGCCGGAAACTGTTGCTGCTGTTCGCCGGAGCGTGCGGTCTCGCCGGCGGGATACTGGGGGCGTCGGCGTTTCAATGGGCGCTTCCGCTGTACGCGGTGGTGACGGCGTTCGTGCTGGTGGCGGTCTCCGCCTGCTTCTTCTCGCTGCAGAGCCTGATCGTCAAGGAGCTCAACCCGCCGGATCTGGCGGGAACGTCGATCTCGATGCTGAACTTCTGCGCTTTCGTGATGATCACGGCGTGTCAGCCGATCGCCGGAGTGATCCTCCACCGGTTCGAGACGGCAGGAGCCGTCTATCCGCCCGCGGCGTACCGGGACCTCTTCCTCTTCTTCGTCGTGCTGGAAGTCATCGGTCTCGTCTGCTGCTTCGGCGTGCCGGAGACACGCCCGAAACGTTCCTGACGCCGGATCAGAATTTCAGCGTGGCGTTGGGCGCGCCAAGCATATCCGGGGTGAGTAATTCATCCGGGATGGCGAAATGCACCGGGCCGTCGGGGTCTTCCGTCCGGACGGTGTAGATGTGGCGCCGTTCCCGTTCGTCGAAACGCACTGAGGCGCCCGCTCTTTTCAGTTCGTCCCAGAACGGGGCGCGCACCAGATTCCAGTAGTCGCTCAGGTCGTCGACAATGAGCAGCCAGCAGAAGAACTGCAGCCAGGTGTCGCCGCCCTTGTCGATGGCGGTGCATATCACCTGCCGACGGTTGACGAAGAAGAAATCACGGTAGCTTTCGGTATCGTCGGTGAAACGGTAAGGCCCGACGATCAGAAACGGTTTGTTCTCCGCCTTATAGACGGCGATATTTTTTATGCCGTCCGCGCATTTGATCTCGACGGTGCCGACCTTGGTGTAACACTTGACATGCCGTACAGCCACGATCAATACGGCAATCTCGGATCGGGAGATCATTGCGGCCAACAATATCACCGCCGGCGTCAGCAGTGCGGCGATCATGACGAGCGCCATGACCGACTGCAATGCACATTCCGCTATGCGGACGAACTTTCCCCGGATTTTTTTCATTTACGAAACCAGGTGTCCGTATCGGTCAAAATGTGATGCGGTGACGGCGGATAATCCATTGATCTCTTTTCTGCTGTATGTACAATTTCTTCCGAATAATATACATAAACATAGAGCGATTTCAAGCCGGAGGAGAGCAAATAATCCCGGAACGCGCAATCCTGTCGGCACAAATCTATACATCCGGCGGAACCGGATTCCACTCCGCCGTGTATGAAGAATCCGCATCTGCCTCTCATGTTCGTATTTTCATCCGGATGGAGACTCCACGCGTACTTCCCCCAACCGGGATATCCGCACAAATGTGAAATTGGACTGGAATAGGCGGAACGTTCTTCACTGACGACGATATAGTACAATCCCTGTGGGGATACCGCCTTTGCCTATTATACCTTGGCGATCATAAGAATAATCGAATGTACGGTATGATGTTTTTTCATAATGATCGTAAAATTTTTGATATTTGTTATCTTCCTCGATCGGTTTGCCGGAAACCGCATTGAGCAGAAGTTTTCCGTTACTGGATAACAGGCGGCTGCCGTCAAAGAGCAGAAACAAATTCTGCTCCCGCAGTTTTTCCTCCCGCATTCTCGCATCGATGATCTGTTTCGCCAACGCCACCGCCTGATCTTCCGGCATGCCGTGCGTGCCGATCAAATTGTTTATAATACGATGTTTTTCAACTTGTTGTGAGACATCACGCCCGGTACGGTCCAGTGTCACATATTTGCAACGGCAATGCGGATGTATGGGCAGTTGCGGAATTTGCGGATCATCGATATCAAAGATTCTGCCGTTGTTTTCAAGGCATTCACGACAAGGGTGCCGACCTTTGTCGGAAACGAATTTCACGATATTTTTTCTGGATGTTTCGTCTATTTTACTGATGATCGCCGTAATATCCATATTGTGTCAGTCTCCGCTTGCGGGGGTTTCGGGTTGAAACGTTTTTACAGATGCGGAACATGTCAATGGCTGTCCAGGTATGTCCGAGCGAATACGTCGTTCCTGACGCCAGTTTTCGGCTCTTGACGGAGCGGATACCTGTGGTGCAAGCCCAGGGTTACGATAAAAAAACGCCCCGAATGTCTACGACGGCATTCGGGGCGCGGTTTTGCGGAGATGCGGCGCCGGAGGTCACGCCCCCGGGGTGAAGGTGAGTTCGCCGCCCGCCACGCCGATCGTGAGTTTGCCCGGCGGGATCTCGCCCGCGAGCAGTTTGCGCGAGAGCGGCGTTTCGACCAGTCGGATGATCGCCCGCTTCAGCGGCCGGGCGCCGAAACTCGGGTCGTAGCCCGCGTCGGCGATGAACTGCCGCGCCTCCGGCGTGGCGGTCATTTCGATGTCCTGATCCCGGAGCCGTTTGGCGAGGCGCGCCAACTGCAGATCGACGATCTTCACGATCTCCTCCTTTTCGAGGCGGTGGAAGATCAGCACTTCGTCGATCCGGTTCAGGAACTCGGGGCGGAAGTGCCGCCGCAGTTCGGCGTTGAGGCTGTCCTTCAACTCCTCCGCCGCGCCGTTGTGCGCGAGGATCTCGGCGCTGCCGAGGTTGCTCGTCATGATGATGATGGTGTTCTTGAAGCTCACATGACGTCCTTGCGAATCGGTCACGACGCCGTCTTCCAGCACCTGCAGCAGGATGTTGAAGACATCGGGATGCGCCTTTTCGATCTCGTCGAAGAGCACCACCGAGTACGGTCGGCGGCGTACCGCTTCGGTCAGCTGTCCGCCTTCCTCGTAGCCGACGTATCCCGGAGGCGCGCCGACCAGCCGCGACACGCTGAATTTTTCCATGTACTCGGACATGTCGATCCGCACCATCGCGCGCTCGTCGTCGAAGAGGTCGCCCGCCAGCGCCCGCGC
>CACZPY010000239.1 GCA_902783135.1 uncultured bacterium | reverse complement strand
TGTCAAGGACGATGCGCGGGAACTCCTCGTCGCCCTTGAACATGATGCGGTTCAGCACCAGCTGCAGGCTGTCGAGGGTCTGTCCCTTGCGGCCGATGATGCGCCCGGCGTCGTCGGAGGAGATCTTCACGGCGAGTTTCTGTCCCTTTTCGTCGACCCGGAACGTGCCGTTGAGTCCGAGATAGTCGAACATCGTCGCCAGCGTGTGGATCAATTTTTCCTTGCGGTTTTCCATCGAGATTTCAGACATGGTAAACGGTTCCTCTACTTTTGGGCGGCACCCGCCGCCGCGGTGGTTTTGGAGCTGCGCTGCTGCATTCGCAACTGTATGATACTGAAAATATTGCTGACCGTCCAATACAACGTCAGTCCGGAGGGCAGGTCGTAGAAGAAGAACAGCATGACGAAGGGCATCAGCATCATCATCTTCTTCTGCGCGGGATCCATGGACATTGGCGTCATATGCTGCTGCAGCACCATCAGCCCGGTCATCGCCAGGACCAGCGGATTGATCGGCAGCGTGAAAAAGTACAGATTCACTCTTGCGATCGTGTCGGCCGCCGCGAGGTCGTGGCACCAGAAAAACGAACTTTGCCGCAGTTCCACCGCGCCCTCCAGCGTGGCGTAGAGCGCGAAGAAAACGGGGATCTGCAGCAATATGGGCAGGCACCCGCCGAAGGGATTGACGCCCTCGGCGCGGTACAGTTCCATCATCTTGGCATTCATCAGCTGGGGGTTGTCCTTGTACTTGTCGCGCAGCTCCTTGACCTTGGGCTGGATCGCCTGCATTTTCTTCATCGAGGCGTTGCCGCGCGCGGTGACGGGATAGAAGAGGATGCGCACGAGCAGCGTGAGGATGATGATGCTCCAGCCGTAGTTGCCGGTGAGCGCATGCAATTTGACCAGCACCCACAACATGAAGCGCGCCAGATAGTTGAGCGGGCCCCACGTCAGGTGCATGACTTTGGTCGTCGCGGGCGAGAACTCCTCGAGGAGATGCAGGATCTTGGGCCCGCAGTAAAGCCGGTATCCGAAGGACTCCGTCCCGCCCGGCTGCAGCACGCGTCCGGGATTGACCGCGCCGGCGCTGATGCACGGCGCCGCGGCGCCGCCGGAGGCGACCGGAAGGTTCGTGCGGCCGCGGAACAAGGCGAAAGCCTCGCCGCCGCGATCCATTATCATGCAGAAGTATTTGTTGCTGACCGACGCCCAGCGGACCAGCGGATTGCCGCCCGCGAAAAAGTCGCGGTCCTTCTTGTCGGCGGCGATGTCCACGAATTCACCGGTCACGGTCTGGTAGTCGAGGGTGTGCGACGCGCGGCGGATATTGTCGCCAGCGAGCTGTTTCGCCGAGGCGAGGGTTCCGCCGCATACCACCGTTTCCGGCAGCGTCAGCGGGGTCTTGCCCGAATTGGTGACGGTCGCCGAATATTTTATGACATACCCGGCGGAGGGGAGTTCCCAACGCTGGTTCACCGTGAAACGCTGTCCGGAGCGGTCGATCATTTCGCGGGTCACTTCGGCGACGGTGTCGACGACTATTTGTTTGACGACCTTGACGGTCAGCCACGAAGAGTCGACGGCGGTCAGCCCCAACGCTCCGTCGGCGCCGGTGTCGATGACGATCGGAGCGGTGCGGGCGGCGTTCAGGTAATCCTTGAGGCTGATGGAGGTGATCGTCCCCGCGGCGGGGGCGATGGTCGCTTCGAGTTCGGCGTTGGCGATGCGGAGCGGCGGCAGCTGCGGATCGGGCTGCTCTATGATCTTGGCGACTTCATGCGGCACGGTGTTCGGCGCCGGTTTGCCTGCGCTCGGCGCGGAGGCTTGCGGGGCAGGGGCCTGCGGCGCCTTCGGGACCGCCGGAGCCGCCTGGGGGGCGGCGGCCGGGGCCGGTTGCTGTACGGTCCGCGGCGCGTTTTTGGCGGGCATCCACCCCATGGCGCGCATGAACGGATCCCATCCGAACAGTATCACTGCGCAGATGATGATCCCCACCATTGTTTCGCGATCAAATTTCATATACGGTCACCCGGTTGTTTGATGCTTGGTGATTTTGCGGGCGGGACCGGATCCCAACCGCCGCGGCAGAACGGCTGACACCGCATCAGCCGCCACGTCGTGAGCAGAGTGCCGCGCCAGAATCCGTGCCGCCGGTAAGCTTCCAGCGCGTAGTTGGAACAACTCGGCGTGAAGCGGCAGCACGACGGGATGTACGGCGACAGCGCCTTCTGGTAGAAGCGGATCAGCAACTCCGCGGGGATGGTGGCGGCCGATACCCTCAGGCATTCAGCAGTCCCGCTTTCCAGAGCAGTTTTTCCATCTCCTCCCGGACTTGGTTCCCCGACCCCTTCTTCAAGCGCGCCCGGGCGATCAGCACCAGGCGGCAGGGGCGTATTTGCGGCTTCAGCAATCGGAACGACTCCCACAGGAGCCGTCGCGCCCGGTTGCGTTCCACTGACAGCAGACTGTACTTCTTGCTGCATATGACGCCGCATTCGGTCCGGGGAGCCGGAAGGTGGACCAGCAGCAGAAAAGACCCGACTTCCTTGACCCCGTCGCGCCGCGCTTCTTCGAACTGGCAGCGCTGACGGAGCTTATCGGATTTTTTCAGCGTAAGACGCACCGCCGGCATCGCCATACGGCAACCGCTTACGCGGTGAGGCGGGCACGGCCCTTCTGACGACGACGCTTGATGACCAGACGACCGCCGCGGGTGGACATCCGGGCCATGAAACCGATCCGGCGCTTGCGGCGTCGATTGGAGGGCTGAAAAGTTCTCTTCATTTTTCAAGATCCTGCTGTTACTGATTGTTTTCGCGGAGACTTCGGCTCCGCCCCATTAAGCTGTGTCCGCCGGCAATACGCGGAAACGGCATGTACATGAATTATAAAATATCACCATACGCCGCGGTTTTCAAGCGCGCGACACCCGCCGGAGACGATTTTTTTGGCTCGAAACGTGTCGCGCGAAACGGATCTCTCCGGCAAATTACGCCGCCGGACGCGTTACGCACCGTATTGACAAAGCATCGCGCCTGTGGCATATTATTAAGAAAAACGCAATGGCAGGCGATGATGACTCTCAAACGCGAGCGGATCTTCAACTTGGCGGTGTTCGCCGTCACGGTGCTGTGGTTCGGCGTCTTTGCCGTGATCCGCATCGATATGCACCACGATGCGATCATGCTCAAGCCGGCGATCGACGTGGCGGCGGGTAAGGTCATTTTCCGCGACACTTTCTGTCAGTACGGGGCGCTGGCGGTATGGTTCCAGGCGCTGGCGGTGAAACTTTTCGGCGGCGAGATCGTCGTGGGGCAGCTTCTGACCGTGCTGTTTTACGGCGGTATCGCGGTGCTTTCCGACCGGATGTTCCGCCGCTTTCTGTCGTTCCCGTTCCGGGTGGTCAACCTCGGTTTGTTCTGGGGGATGGCACCGTTTTATCTGGTGCCGATGCACCCGTGGAGCAGTGTGTACGCGTTGTTTTTCATGCTGCTTTCGACCGAGTTTCTGCTGTGCTTTTTCGACTCCGGGAAAAATTGGCAGCCGTTCGCGGCGGGGCTGTTCGCCGCCTGCGCTTTCCTTGCCCGTCACCCCTGCGGAGCGGCGATATTCGCTTCCGGAGCGGCGGTGCTGATTTTTTATGCCGTCAAACAACGGGGCGGTCGGGCGGCATCGGCATGGTATGGCGGCGGTGCCGCGGCGGTGCTGGCGGCGTTCGTGCTGTATCTGGTCGCGACCGGAGCGTGGAACGATTATCTGAGGCAATGCTTCGGATTCGTCCTCAACTTCGCCGTCGAGCGCGGCGGCAACTGGCAGTGGACCGAGATCGCCAAGCGATTTTTCCCGATCAACGAGGTGTTGTGGATCGTGGATATCATATATTCGCTGCTGCCGCTCATGTGTCTGGGGCTGGTGTGGGCGGTGCTGCACCGCTGGAGCTCCGTGATCGACGAGCGGGGCAAAACGCGGATGCTGCAGTATCTGACGGTGGCGCTGGCGGGCGTGGTGTCGTGGCATCAGTACTACCCAGTGGCTTGTCTGCGGCACCTCTATTGGGCGGCGATCCCGATGTTCGGAGTATTCGCCATTGTTTGCGAACGCCTGTGGCGGAGTCCCGTGTATCGTTCGTGGTGCCGGACGGCGGCGGTGATCCTGCTGCTGACCGGGGCGATCCCGGTCGGGTTCCGTTTCCGGTACGGTACTTACGTAACGCTGAAGTATTTTTCACAGCGCCGGGAAGTAGATCTGCCGGGGTGCCGTCATCTCCTGCTGCAGGGATCGGAAAGCCGTCTGCTCCTCGGCTTGGATGCGGCGTATCGGGCGCTGCCGCCGGCGATCCGGGCGCGCGGCGTGTTCAATTATACTCCGGACGCGGTGCTGTCGGTGATGTTCCCGGAAACAAAGTTCCGGCATCCGATGTTCGTGAACTGGCGCGGCGACGTCTATCCGGAATATCCCGGACTGGCGCTCGATTACATCTTGAACAACCGGCCCCCGCTCGTTTCCCAGCAGCCGTTGGAATTGCCGGGGTACCACCTGATGTATCGGGGCGAACTGTACGGTCTGGAATACTGGTTCTACGCACCGCTCTACTGAACGGCGTTTTTCGGCTGCCCCGGCGTGAATATTTCGACCTCGTCGACGATCTTGGCGAGAATGGCGGAGTAATCGGGGATCTTGCGTTCTTCTTCTTCGGCGGCGCCGAGCGGCACGGCGGTCGCGGGGTTCGCCGGGGCGAATACGGTGCAGCTGTCCGGCACCTGCTCCTTGGATATTTCCATCGTGCCGATCTCCTCGGCGAGACGGATGCTTTCCAGTTTGTCGGCGCCGATCAGCGGGCGCAGGATCAGGATGTTTACCGCGCGGTTGATGGTGTTCAGGTTGTCGATGGTCTGACTGGCGACCTGACCGAGGGCTTCGCCGGTCACCAACGCTTTGTAACCGTAGCGTTCGGCGGTCATTTCGGCGATGCGCATCATCGCCCGGCGGTAGAGCACCGTGCGGTAACGGTCGCGGCAGCGTTCGCGGACTTCGCGCTGGAACGCCGCCAGATTCGCGGAAAAGAGCCGTTCCGGGCGCTGGTAGGTGTTCAGAATGGCGGCGAGGCGTTTTACCTTTTCGACCGACTCCGGCGGCGTATAGGGCGCGCTGTGGAAACTCAGGAACGCCGTTCCCGAGCCGCGCTTCATCGCCAGATATGCCGCCACCGGCGAGTCGATGCCGCCCGATAGCAGCGTCAGCACGCGCGGATTGCTGCCGACGGGTAATCCGCCGGGGCCGGGGCAATGTTCCATGTACAGCGCGGAAAATTCGTCGCGCACCTCGCAGCCGAGCGTGTAATCGGCATGGTCGAGGTCGATGGTGAAACGGTCCTCGCCGAACTCCTCCCCGATGCGGGTGATGAGATCGACTTCGATCTGGTTGCTGGTCAGGGGGAAACGTTTGTTGCTCCGGCGGGCGCGGATGCGGAAACTGAAGTGTTCGGGCGCGGCGGCGAAGCATTCCCGCGTGAGTTCGAGCGCGCATTCGCGAATGCGTTCCATATCGACCGGCAGCCGAACCGCGGGCGAGAACGATTCCAGCCCGAACGCGCGCGGCAGCACCTCGCGGAAGTGCGCGATCTCGGCGTCGCCGAAGTTGGCGGCGTCCTGACGCTCGATCCAGACCCGCCCCCGGACGCGGAGCACGCGGCAGTTCGCCTCCCTGCCGATGAGCCGTTTGATGTTTTCCACGAGGCAGCGCTCGAACATGTTGCGGTTGTTGCCCTTGGTGGCGATCTCGTGGTAGCGGCAGATGATGCAGTTGCAGATCATGGATAAAAATCACCCTCCCTCGTGTGATGGCGGGGCGCGGTTGCCGGCGCTGCGGTACGGATCAGCCGATCTTCGGGAAACTCTGCGGCGGCGGCGTGAGTTTTTCCTCGGCGTTTTTGGCGGCATGACCCTTGAGCTTCGGCTCCTTGAGGGCAGGAGTCGGGATCACCGGTTCTTCGACGATCTCGAAGTCGCCGGTCATTTCCGCCTGTTTCAGCGCCAGAAGTTCCGACAGCAGCCGGTTGTTGCGGCGATCCTCGGCGAGGGCGTCGCTCAACGGCTTGTCCAGATGCTTGAACGCCTCGGCGAGCGTGATCCTGATGTCCGAAAGTTCCTTGAGCAGTTCGCGCAGTTTGGCGAGCATGACGACCAAGGTCGCGCAGGTGACGATGACCGCTATCAAAAGCACGATCTGCATGATGATGTCGAAGTTGATGTCCATGACAAAGATCCTTTCGTTTGGGAGTCACATTTATAAAGTAGCCCCGTCCGGCGGCGATTTCAATGCTGTCAGACGTTTAAATTCCTGCAAAATCGTGGTCCCGGTGTCGGGGAAGCGCCAATCGGGAGCGATCTCCGCCAAGGGTTCCAGCACGAAGCGGCGCGCGCGGGCGCGGGGGTGCGGCAGCGTCAGCTCCGGCGCGTCGGAGACAAGATCGCCGAAGAGGATGAGGTCGCAGTCGAGTGTCCGCGCCTCGCAACTGGAGTGGACTTCCGGGCGTCCGGCGGCGCGTTCCAACTGCTGACATAGCCCGAGCAGTTCTTGCGCCGAGCCGTGCCATCTGCCGGTCAGCGCCTGATCGGAGAAGTCGGGCGTGCCCGGCACGCAGTCCACCGGGGCGGACCGGTGAATGCGGCTGCGCCGCACGTCTTGCAGTCCCGCGCGTTCCAGTGCGGCGGCGGCGGCGGCGAAGATGGCGGCGGAATCTCCGAGGTCGCCGCCCAGCATCAATGCGACCGGAGTGAATGCTTTTTTTTCTTCATCCATCATCAAAGTTCTTTCGGCGGCAGCCGAATCGACCGCCATGTTTATAATTTTACCATAAAATCGCGTCAAAAGCAAATTTTTTTGGGTAAAGTTTTTGTTTACGGTATTCGCTTTTTGCTGCCGGAAGTATTATATTATATCGGTAAACATTAATTTTGCAATGAGTTAGGTCGGATTTTGGAACGTTTGAGGATATATTTTCTCGGCTCCGGCGAGATCGCGGTGCCGGTGCTTCGGGCCTGCATGGTTTCGCCCGAACTGGAACTCGTCGGCGTCGGCACCCAGCCCGACCGGGCAGCGGGGAGGCGCGGCAGATTGTCGCCGACCCCTGTCGGGCGCGCGGCGGAATCCGCCGGGTTGACCGCGGACAAGACACCGGATGTGAACGCTACGGATTTTTTGGAAAAACTGCGTTCTTCGGCGCCGGATATGGTGCTCGTGGTCTCGTTCGGTCAGTTGCTGCGTCAGGCGTTGCTGGAACTGCCTCGCTTCGGCTGCGTGAACGTTCACGCCTCGCTGCTGCCGCGTTACCGGGGCGCGTCGCCGATCGTGCAGACGCTGCTGCACCGCGATGCGAAAACCGGCGTGTGCTTCATGCGCATGGACAAGGGATTGGATATGGGCGCGGTCTACCGCACTCTGGAGTTTCCGCTGCATGGCGACGAGTACGCCGACGATTTGGAGCAAAAGCTGGGCGAACTGGCGGGAAGCGCGGTCGCGGAGACGCTCGT
>CACZPY010000238.1 GCA_902783135.1 uncultured bacterium | reverse complement strand
GGTCTTGCTGCGGGAGGAGTTTACCTCAGCGAAGCGGCTCTCGCCCGCCTTCCGGTGGGCTCTTACCCCACCCTTTCACCCTTACCGTTCCCGAAGGAACGGCGGTCTGCTCTCTGTTGCACTGGTCTTGCCGCGGCATATCGTCCGCGGCATCCTTCCTTGACGAAAGGACTCCCCGCTCTGTGCAGTCCGGACTTTCCTCAGCGGAGCGGCGGAAACCGCCGTCCCGCCGCGATTGCCCGCCGCGACACGTTTCAGGGGGTTAATATAACGTGACCGGCGCGATTATGCAAGTATTTCCGAAGGAACTTTCACTTGATATCCAGGAGTTCGACGTCGAAGATCAGCGTCGAATGGGGAGGCACCGCGTCGCCGGCACCGTGTTCCCCGTAGGCGAGCGCCGCCGGGATGAACAGCCGGTGCTTCGCCCCCACGGACATGAGCTGCAGTCCCTCGGTCCAGCCCGCGATCACCTGCCCGAGCGGGAACTCCGCCGGTTCGCCGCGGGCGACCGAACTGTCGAAGACATTGCCGTTGAGCAGACGCCCCTCGTAGTGGACGCTCACCACGTCATCGCGCGTCGGCTTCCGGCCGGAGCCGTTGCGCAATATCTGGTACTGCAGCCCGCTCTTCGTGGTGACGACGCCCTCCTTTCGGGCGTTTTCGGCGAGGAACTTTTCCTCCGCCTCGCGGCACTTGGCGGCGACGGCGGTGTTGTGGCGCTTCACGGCATCGCGGAGCGTGCGCTGAAGTTCCTGCATGAGATCCGAATATTCGGCGGGCGGCAGTTCCGGCTTGCCGCCGTTGACCAGCTTGTCGAACGCCTCGCCGACGATCGCGTAATCGAGATCGGCGGGCATGTTGCGGATGCTCTCCGCGAGGTTGATGGCAAGCGCGTAGCTCATCCGGGACTTTTTGGTGTCGAGTTTCATTTTCGGGGATTCCTTTTGTTTTATGGCCGACGTTGCGATGACGCGCAAAAATATAACGCCGTTCGGCGCGGAAAACAAATCCTTTCATTTGCAAAAGATGCGTTGCATGATATTTTAAAACATCATGTTCATCGGCCGCAAAAAACTGCTTGCCGTCGTCGCCATCGCCGGAGTGTTCGTCAAGCTGGCGGAACTCGAGGTATGGCGGGGATCGGACTTCCGCTTTTACCACCTCGTCCCCGGGCTGGATATGGAAACTCTGCTCAAATTCGGCGAGTGGGGCGCCCCCGGCAACGGCTTCTTCTTCACGCCGCACCGGGCGCTGATCGCGGCGTGGTGGGCGCTCAACGGGCACACCCACTACGTCACGGGGATCGTCGCGGTGCAGGCCATCTTCGGGATACTGGGGGCGGTGCTGTGCGCCGATCTCGCGCTCAAACTCTGCGCCCGCGACCGGATCGCGGCGCTCGCCTGCGGCTTCCTCTACCTCTTGTACGGACCGTTCTTCATCTACGTGTTCAACGTATTGCGGATGGCGGTCTCGCTCAATCTGATCCTGCTCGCGTTCCACGCCGCGGTCGCCGCCCGGAGCCGCCGCGGTTTCGTCTGGGCGGGGATCGCGCTAGGACTTTGCGTGACCGGCCGGCCGACGGCGCTGTTCTTCGTGCCGCTGATGCTCGGCTTCATGGCGTACCGGGAGTTCCGGACCCGCCGCCGACCGCGGCGCGAAGCGGCGAAAAAACCGCTTGCGGCATTGGCGGGGATACTCGCGGTGCTGTGCTCAGTTTCGGTCGTCAACAAAAGTTTCGGCGGCAACTGGAACTGCTTCTTCGACGTGCTGCCCTACTCGCTCGAATTCAACGCCGGATCGTCCGGCGCCGCCGCGCCGGGCAACCCGTATCTGCGGATGGCCGCCAACGCCGTGCGCCGCGCGCCGCAAATGTTCATGCCGACCGAGATACCGGAAAATCTGAATTACTGCTTCCTCTGCCGGAAGATACCGTTTCTGAACGCCCTGCCCGGACCGGGGATGCTGATGCCGCTCGCGCTGGCGGGAATACTGCTCATGCTGCCGAAACTCCGCCGTCCCGCCGCGCTGGCGCTGCTGCCGATCCTCGCGCTCGTGCTGCCGCTCTGCGTGCGCGACCCCATCGGACGCTACCGGCTGACGCTGATCCCGTACTTCATACTGTGCGCGGGGTACTGGCTGCACACCGCCAGGAGCAAGCCGTGGAAACTCAATCCGGTCGTCGCCGCGGGCTCCGCGGCGGTGTGCTTCGCGCTGCTGTTGCCGACCTACCGGAGCGATCTCCTGCGGAGCGGCGACTACCTCGCCTACGCCATCGCGGCGGATCCGGGCAAGCCGAATGGGAGGGCCCTGCCGATCCTCGCGGAAGGGTGGCAGAAGAGCAACTTCCGCAGCAACAAGCTCGGGTTGAATCTCTATTACCGGCTGGAGGAGCTGCGCGAACATGAAAAATCCCTGAAGGTCCTCGTGCTCGGCGCGCAAAATTCGCCGGAAAACGACATCTATCTTCATCTTCTCGCGTTCCGCCTCGCCGACGCAGGCAACTTCGCGGCGGCGGAACGGGCGCTGGCGCAGATCGATCCCGGCAAGATCGGCAGCGAGAAGGGCAACTATCACTTTCTGTACGCGGAGATGCTGCGGCGGCGCTCCGAAACGGCGGGAGCGGTGAAGCACTACGAAATGGCGGTCAAATTTCTCGACCCGAGTTCCGGGTATGCTCGTCGGTCGCGGGAAGCGTTGGCGAAACTCGTTTCCGCTGCAAAAGCACCCCGTGCTTCCGGCACAGTTCCCGCATCGCCCGCAGCACCATCGCGGGAGTGATCGCCCGGATGCACCGGTTGTCGGAGCAGACCCGCTTGAAGCACGGCGCACAGGAAAGTTTGCGGTAGAGGATCAGCCACTTGTCCGAAACCGGAGCCGTCGCCGCCGGATCGGTCGGTCCGAAGACCGCCACCCCCGGTGTTCCCAACGCCGCCGCGAGGTGCATGACCCCCGAATCGTTGGCGACGCACAGCGCGGCGCTTTTCAACAACACCATCAGCACGTTGAGCGACGTTTCGCCGCAGAAATTGAAACACCGTTCGGGCGGCAGCCCCGCGAGCACCGCGTCTCCGACTTCCCGCTCGGCGGCGGAACCCACCACCGACACCACACCGCCGCGGCGCAGCCAATATTCCGCGACCTTCCGGAAATTCTGCTCCGGCCAGCGTTTCGCCGCCCCGTAAGCCGCCCCCGCCGCCAGCACCAGATGCAGCGGATGGCGCGCCAGGGCGCAGAACGTATCCGTAAGCGTCACCATCATATGCGACATATTCAACTCGGGCATCCGCGCCGCGGAAACATCCGCCCCCAGCGCCGCCGCGATCGCCATGCAGCGCTTCGCCAAATGCGCCCCCGCCAGTTCGCGGGATCTCCGCGGCGGGAATCGGAACGCCCGCGTCAGCAGCACCGAACGGCCGCGTTTCGCCGCCCCGTAGATACGCGGCACCCCCGCGATGCGCAGCATCAGCGTATCGCGCAGCGAGTTGTTGAAGAGCACCGCCGCGCCCATCCGCAGCGAACGCAGATCGTGAAAGAGGTCGGATTCCCACCACGAATGCGGCTTTTCCAGACACACCACCCCGTCGACGCCTTCCACCGTCGCGTAGAGCTGGCGCAGCGACTCCGGGGTGATGACGTACAATCCGCACGCCGGCGGCAGCAGCGGCCGCAGCGCGCACAGCGCCGGCAGCGCCATCACCGCGTCGCCCAGGTGGTTGGGCATACGCACCAAGAGTCCGTTGCGCCACTCGTTCGTCCGCAGCGGCCGCGCCGGGAACTCCGCGTCGGCTTTCCAGTCGCGGAAATCCGCCTGATATGTCGGTAAATTGCTCATGATGACTTTTGACAATATATCCCGTCCGGAGGATCAATGCAACCCTTCGCCGCGCTCCGGAGAAAGAGTTTTCACGCCTCCGCGGGAGCGCGCATCAGGCGCTTGGTGAGCCGCGCCGCCAGCACACAGCCGGTCATCCCGGCGCCCACGTCCGCCGCCAGCCGCGCGTAGAACACTCCGTCGAGCGAATGGAAACACAACGCCGCGACCAGCGTAAGCGGCACCATCAGCCCCACCACGCGCAGGATGTTCAGCGCCGCCCCCGACTTCGCCTTGCCGACTCCGGTGAAATAGAAACTGCTGTAACGGTGGATCTCGATGAAGGCGAACCCCCAAGTGGTGATCCGCAGACATTTGATCATGATCTCCAGCACGACGGGATCCGTCGAAAATACCGACGCGAAAGCCGGCGCGCAGATGTAATACACGACCGACATCACCAGCAGAAAGCCAAAGGCGAACCACATCGACAGACGCCGGCAGGCGTCGATCCGGTCGAACTGCTTCGCGCCGAAGTTCTGCCCGATGATCGGCAGCAGCGACATCCCGAGCGACATCGGGAAGATGAAAGCCACCGCCTCCATCCGCGCCGCCGCCGAAGCCGCCGCCACGCCCGCCTTGCCGCCCGTCGCCTCCACCGCCCGGGTGACGACCGCCATTCCCGTGGGATTCAGGATCATCCCGAGGATCGCCGGGATGCCGTAGCGGAAGATCGTCCGCCACGCGTTCAGCACCCGCGGATAGGGCAGCAGCGCCGAAAACGGCGAGATCAGCCGCAATTTGAAATGCAGTATCGACGCCACCAGCGCCAAGGCGGTGAACTGCGCGACGATCGTCGCGATCGCGGCTCCGGCGATCCCCCTGCCGGGGAGCGGACCCCATCCGAAGATGAACAGCGGATCCAGTACCGCGTTCAGCACCAATCCGAACATCATCATCGCGCCGCCGAGACGGGGGATCCCTGCCGAGACCAGAAGATGCGTGCCCGCCCCGCCCAGCGCCACCGACAAACTGCCCGCAAACCAGATCACCATGTATTCCCGGATCATCGGCATCAGATCCGCCTTCGCGCCGAGCTGGCGGAACACCGGGTCGATCAGCAGGATGCCCGCCGTGCTGAGCGTGACCCCGATCAACGTGAACAGCACGATCCCCGCCGTGACCATCCGCGCCGCCTGATCGCGGCGTCCCGCGCCCAGAAGCTGCGCCACCGGAGTCATCACGCCGCCGCCGAGTCCGTGGTAGATGCATCCGACGATCATCACCACCGGAAAGGTGAATCCCATCGCCGCCAGCGGATCGGTGCCGAGGCGGCTGACGAAGTAGGTGTCGACGAGGTTGTAACCGCTGATCGCCAAGGTGCCGGGGATCATCGACAGCGCGGTCGTGAGCATCACCCGCGCGATACTGCCGCGAAGATAGGTGGAACTGCCGCGCATAACGAAGACTAATCCACCTTGACCACGCTGTTCAGCGTGCCGAAGTCGTTGGCGGCGAAGTTGGGATTGCCGTCGTCGGCGAGCCATTCGTCGCCGCGCACGAACTTGTATTCGTATTCGCCGGGGGCGAGCGCCAGAACGACCGCATGACCGCCGCGGCGCGGACAGTAGGTCATGACGGAAAGCTCCGGATCCCAGTCGTTGAAGGAACCGGCAAGCATCACGCGGTCATCCGCGCCGCCGGACAGGAAGAACTCCACGCTGCGCCGCCCGTTCCGGCATTTCGACAATACCCTGACCATGACCTGACCCGCCTCGAAAAAGGTTTTTTGTGCAATCGCATTTTGTTAATATACAATATTTTCACCGTTTTTTCAAATGCGCGGAACGGAAACGGCGGGATAAAAAAACCGCCGGAAAACCGGCGGTTTGTCGTATCGCTGGATTCTTGCGTCACCAGACTCTCCACCACGGACGCGGCGGCGGGGGCGGCGGCGGCGGCGGCGGAGGCGCCGGACGATGATGATGATGCACCACCGGAGGCGGCGGCGGAGGAGGCGCGCCATGCGGCGGCGGCGGCGCGGCGAATGCGGCGGCCGCGGCCAGAGAGGCGATCACAACAGCACACTCTTTCATGATATTTCCTTTCTGCGGTTGCTTGACCGCGCCGATCCGGCGCGATGAAAAAAATATAACCCCGGAAAAATTTTTTCCAAGCGCCCGCCGCAAAATATCGTAAAAAATCACCGTCCTCCGCGGGCGGGACGGCGTCCGGGACCGCTCCTCCGCCCGCGTCCGCCGGAAGATCCCCGCCGGGCGGGACGCTCCGGCAGCTGCGGATGCTCCGCCGGCTGCGGCAGTTTCAGCATCTCCTCGTCGGGGAGCGTACTGTGGAACTGCACCTTCAACAGTTCCTCGATCGCCGGCAGATAGAACGCGCCGTACTCGCAGAGGAAACTGATCGCGACCCCGGTGTGACCGGCGCGGCCGGTGCGTCCGATACGGTGGATATAGTCCTCCGGGCGCTCGGGCAGGTCGTAATTGATGACGATCGACACGTCGTCCACATGGATCCCCCGGGCGGCGACGTCGGTGGCGATCACGATCTTTTCCGCGCCGGTGCGGAAACGTTCGAGGATGCGGATGCGCTTTTCCTGCGCGATGTCGCCCGACAGCACCGGGACGTTGAATCCGTACTTCGCCAGATCGTACTGCAATTGCAGATTGACGTCCTTGCGGTTGCCGAAGATCAGGATCCGGTCGTACTCGCGCGTCCGCAGGATATGGAGCAGCACCGCGAGTTTTTCCTCGCGCGTGACCGTCAGGAAGGTCTGCTCGATGTTGTCGCTGACCATCTGCTCGGGTTCGCTTTCCAATACGATGGGATCGGTCAGCCAACCGCTCGCCAGGTGCAATATGGCGGGCTCCAGCGTCGCCGAAAACAGCGAAGTCTGCCGCGACCCTTTGCGCGGCAACGCCGAAACGATGCGTTTGATGTCGGGGATGAAGCCCATGTCGAGCATCCGATCCGCCTCGTCGATCACGAGGATCTCGACCCGGGAAAGGTCGATGAGACCGTGACGCAGAAAGTCGATGGTGCGTCCGGGGGTCCCGATCAGCACGTCGATCGGGCAGTCGAGCGAACGCCGCTGCTTGTCGTAGTCCATGCCGCCGAAGACCAGACGGAAGGTGAGCCCGGTGAATACGCCGAGGTTTTCCGCGTCCTTGTGGATCTGCATCGCCAGCTCCCGCGTCGGCGCCAGCACCAGCATCCGGACGCTGCCGTTCCGGCGCTCGGCGAGCGGTTCGGCGAGCATCCGCGTGAACGCCGCCAGCAGAAACGCCGCCGTCTTGCCGGTGCCGGTCTGCGCCTTACCCGCGAGGTCGCGCCCCTCGAGCAGCACCGGAAGCGTCATCGCCTGTATCGGGGTGCAGTATTCGAATCCGGCGTGCTGTACGCCGAACTGGACCCGCTCGTCCAATGCGAGATCAAGGAAACGGGTCTTGCCCGGGCACGGCGGCACTTCGCGCAGCGCCTCGGGACAATGCGGCGCTTCGGGACGGCGCACCGGCGCGGACGCCGGAGCGGGCGCAGCGGATTTTTCGGTCTTGCCCCGCCGGGCTGGATTGCGCTTTTTGCCCCCGGAACGCGGAGGTGCTCCCGTTGCAGGGGCAGACGGCCCGGCAGACTTTTTTCGCGGCCGCGGAGAACTCTTCCCCGCAGACTTCACCGGAGCCGTCGGCTCCCGGTGAAACAACTTCTTCAGCAATTCAAACACGATCCACTACTCTTCTTTCTTCGCTTGTTCACGCGCCGCGACTTCCTTGAGGAACGCCATGAAACGGTCGCGGAATTCGGGGCGGCGCAATGCGAATTCCACGGTGTTTTCGAGAAAACTCAGCTTGTCGCCGATGTCGTGCCGCGTCCCCGCGATCCGGCATCCGATCAACCTTTCGCGTCCCAGCAGCGACCGCATGGCGTCGGTCAGCTGGATCTCGTTGCCCTTGCCGCGCGGCGTCTGCTCCAGCGCCGCGAAGATCGACGGCGAAAGCAGATAGCGGGAGGCCACGGCGAGGCGGCTCGGCGCCTCGGCGGGGGCGGGTTTTTCGATCATCACGTCGACGTCCACCAGATCGGGCGCAAGCGTACGACCGCCGATGATCCCGTAGCGGCTAACCAGTTCCGGAGCGACCTCCTCGACCGCGACCGCCGCCGCGCCGTACCGTTTGTACGCATCGATCAATTGTCCCGTCACGGGACGCGCGGTCGTGCTGCTCATCACGGTATCGCCCAGAAGCACCGCGAAGAACTCGTCGCCGACGAACTCCCGGGCGAGTTTCACTGCACCGCCGAGTCCGTCGAGCTCATGCTGGTAAACATAACTTATCCGGACTCCGCCGCCGATGGCGGCAAGCTCGTCGAGCAGCGGCTGCTTCCCGCGCTCGCGGAGCCGCTGCTCCAGTTCCGGAGCCGGAGAAAAGTGCTGACGGATCGCCTCCTTGCCGGCGCTCAGAATGATCAGTATCTCCTCGATGCCGGACTCCGCCGCCTCCTCGACGACGTACTGGATCACCGGCTTGTCCACCACCGGGATCAGCTCCTTGGGAACGCTCTTGGTGAAAGGCAGAAAGCGCGTGCCGAAACCGGCGGCGGGGATCACCGCCTTGCGAACGGGGCGCGGAGTCATGCCTGACCTCCCGTGCGCACGATGCGCGGCTTGATGATTTCGATGTCGTGCTCCCGGAGCAGCTGCGACAGGCGTTTGAACATCACATTGTCGCGATAGGTGCCGATGATCGCGCCGCCGGACCCCGTGAACTTCGCCGACGCCCCCACCGAACGCGCAAGTTCCACCATGTTGCGGTTCTTGGCGCTCACGGCTCCGGCACAGACTTCGCAGCGCAGGTCGAAGTTGCGGTCGAGCAGCGGCGGGATCGCGTCGTAATCGTGCTTTTTGAGTGCGCTCATGACTTTTTCTGTCAGTTCCGCCCACTCCTTCATCGCGGCGACGACTTCGGGCTTGCCTGCTTCGAAGTCCTCGCGCAGACGGCTGTGCAGCACCTCCGACCCCTCCGCCAGATCGGTTCGGTAGGCGACGAAGAGTTTCAAATCGTCGGGGATGTCGATCGGCTGATAGCGACCGTACCCGTGTTCGCGCATGAACTTGGCGTCGAAATCCATATACACCGGCACGTTGTACGCCTGCGCCACACGGTCCTGCAAGCCGGCGGGAATGCCCAATTCGTCGCGTTCGGTGGCGAGCACGAGGTTCGCCAGCTCGTCGCGTGGGATCTCCACATGGTAGAACCGGCACATCGCCCGCATCGTCGCCGTGATGATCGCGCTCGACCCGGCGAGCCCCAGCCGGTTCGGGATGTCGCTGTCGTAACGGATCGTGAAGTTGCGTTTGGGAATATCCAGCTGATTGGCGTGGCAGTACTCGTTGAACTTCTTGCCCGCACCCTTGAGCAGCCGGATGCCGCCATAATAACCGTATATTCCGATATCCTCGCACATCGCGTCGAGGCTGCCGAAGCGGCAGTAGTCCCGGCGCGACGGCAGGATCTCCAGCTCGGGAGTTTCGTAGAGCTGGACCCGCGCCCGGTAGTTGCTGAACACGAACGCGATCGTCTTGCCGTGATACCCGTCGGAGGGGTTGCCGATCAGCGCCGCGCGCGGATACGCCACCGTGGTTATGATCATAAGTATCTCCGCATTTGTTTTGATGGAAACGCTTTGGACGAAATTTCAACTTAATAATATAATCTTTGAAGCACTTTATTACAAGCCGGTTGTGGGGTTTGCGCCGCCGGATGCCGCGAAAGCGGGCTTGTTTTCGTTCCGACGCGCGGATATATTAACAGAAAATCGTTCAATCATGTTCCGCAACCGCGGGCGGCAGGGGGAAGATCTATGAAAAAGGGGTTCGACAGCGAAAAATATCTGCGCGAACAATCGGAGGCCATCCTTGAACGCGCCAGTCACTTCGGCGACAAACTCTATCTGGAGTTCGGCGGCAAACTGATCTGCGACTATCACGCCGCGCGCGTACTGCCCGGATTCGACCCCGACGCCAAGATCAAACTGCTCCAGCGCCTCCGGGACAAGGTCGACATCATCATCTGCATCTACGCCGGGGCCATCGAGGAAAAGAAGATCCGCGCCGACTTCGGCGTATCCTACGACGTCGACACCATGCGCACTATCGACGATCTGCGCGAACGCGGGCTCAACGTCCGCGCCGTGGTCGTGACCCGCTACTGCGACCAGCCCGCGG
>CACZPY010000237.1 GCA_902783135.1 uncultured bacterium | reverse complement strand
GGCGATACCGCCCGAGACGAGTATCAGTTCGCCGCCCGCGCTGACTTGCGGAGCGCTCGCCACGATGCCGTTGATGAGCGTGATCTGGCGCAGATGATTGGTGCCGTTTTCGACGAGCGTCATGCCGTTGATGACGCCGTTGGTGATGGTGAGGTTGGTATCGCGATCCGCCGCCGCACTGGTGAATTTGCCGTTGCAGATGTAGATCGGCGTGGCGGTGAGGTCGGCCTGAGTGCCGCCGAGCGTGGCGCCGGTGTAGTTGATGTCGAAAACCACGCCGCTGGTAAGGGTGAAATCGACGGCGGTGGCTCCGTTGTAGATGATCATACCGCCTTTACCTTTCGAGCCGATGGTTCCGCCAGAAACAGTCACTCCGGCGGACATGTACAGCCACGAATTGATCACGGGATCGAGCGCCTTCGCCCCGGCGCGCAGATGCACCGCGCCGTAGACCTTCATGTTGTGCCACCAGCCGTCGGCGTCGGTGTACGCCTTGAGATCGTAAGTGCCGGAGAGGACCTTCGCCCCCGAGGCGACGATCGTATCGCCGTAGATTGTGGTGGCGCCGGTGAAAAGTTCGGTGATGGTCGCGCCCGAGGATACGGTCACGCCCTTAAGGGTGAATCCGGCATTGACGAACGACCCGCCCGAATGGACCGTGGCGTTGGAGAGCACGGCCCCCGTCATGCCGCTCAGGAGTCCGCCGTTGTGGATATCCACGTTCCTGAAAGTGTTGAGCTGGTTCTTGATGGTGGTCTTGCTGTTGATGACGACGCCGCCGTTGCTGATGACCAAATTGTCGAAGGTCTGATCGTTGGCGCTGATGGAAAGCATCTTGGCATACGGTTCCGGCGTGTAGGTCGAGCCCGTCGCGCTTTCGAAGACGTAAAGGTCGTTCGTTCCGGTGTTCAGCGTGTAGTCGCTGGTCCCGCTTGGGTTAGTGTAAGACATTTTCGAAAATCCTTTCATTCATTTGATATTTTATGAAATGATGATTCGATTTTCCGCATCCGCGAGCCGTCAGTTTTCGATCTGCTGCCCCTGATAGGCTTCGCCGCCGGAACCGCCCGCCAGCGCGTAGATGTTGACCCGGATCGAACAGTGGATGCCGGACCCGGCATGCAGCGGCGCGTAGAACTTGACGAGGTCGTTGGTGCCGACCGTCTCCACGTTTCCGGCGAAGGTCGCCACGTTGTGCCTCCCGCCGTGCACCGGCACGCTCCACGCGTGATTGATCTTGTTGGCGGTGGCGTCGGAGTTCCACCAGCCGATCACCCGCGACATCTGCGCGCCTTTGCAGTTCACGGCGTCGGTGAACCACATCCGCCGGCTCATCGGGATCTGACCGTCGTAGTTGCCGGTGCAGTTGAGGACGTTCGCCGAGTTCGGCAGCTCGGTGCCGTTCTGGTGGAACCCCTTGGCAAGATTCGGATTGTTGATGTGAAGACCGCCGTACCACACCGCGCCCGTGGTCGAAGCGGTGCCGTTGTTGTAGACCGAGGCGATGGTCTGGAAGTCGTCGTTGGCGTCCGCGTCCGGCTGCAGCGCCACCCCCGGGCAGCGCATGAACGAAGGCACGCTTTTCAGCAGATTGGTCTTCGCCGTGCCGGAGGGCTCGGTCCACCACTTCTTGGAGTGGTCGTCGCTGTCGTCCAACTTGATCAGCTTGCTGCGGTGCAGCGCCGCGTAGGTATAGTTCAGCGACGCCTTCAAGCCGGAGGCGGTGTTCGGCGCGTACCACACGCCTTTGTGGTCGTCAATGTACTGGGTGCCGAGGGTCACGAGCTGCTTGATGTTGCTGACGCAGCTCGCCCCCTGCGCCCGGGCGCGCGCCTGCTGCAAGGCGGGCAGCAGCATCGCCGCCAGTATGGCGATGATGGCGATGACGACCAGAAGTTCTATCAGCGTGAAATTACGGTTTTCCGAACCGCGGCGCGATACATACGACATTTCCCCGTCCTCCAGTTTCGCATATCATCGGCACGCACGTCGCGGATGCCGAATCGCACGCGTTTGACGCAACTATTGCAATAATATATATTTTACCACAAAATCCGACGAAAACAATAGATTTTCTGTCTTTTTTTTATACTTTCTGATCATCGGACAAACGCCGGGGACGCGATTGAATTTTTCCGAAATGCATGATATTGTTTAAAGCGTCAGCCGCCGAATCAAATACGATCCGATCAGAACGGAGGGGGGGGGCCGTTATGAAAAAAGTATGCTGTTTTCTTGCCGCGATGCTGTTTTCCGCCGTACTGGCGGAAAAGGTCCATACATTCAGCAATTTCGGACGCGACGGCGTCCCCGTGCTCGTGCCGCAGGTCCAGAAGTACACCCCGGGGAACGGCAGTTTCAAACTCCCGGATAAGTTCACCGTCGCCGTGCCCGCGGGCGAAGAACTGATCGTCGAACAGCTCGGAGACGCGCTGAAGCGTTTCCCCGACGTCAAGGCGGAAGTGGCGGCGGAAAAGGTCTGCTGCCGCTTCGTCCTCGTCAAACCTGCCGACAACTCGGTGCCGCGCCGCGAACAGGGCTACACCCTCACCGTGACGCCGGAGGGGATCACCGTGGCGTCCCACGGCACGGACGGGCTGTTTTACGGAGCGCAGACGCTCCGCAATCTGTTCCGCAACCTCGCCGCGCCGGAAATAAAGGCATGCACGATCGCCGACTGGCCAGACCTCGACCGGAGAGGCTACTTCCTGACCATCGGCGGGATGTCCCCCAAGAACATCCCGCTGCTGAAACGCACGCTGGATACCATGGCGTCGCTCAAGATGAACTGGCTGCTGCTGGAATTGGGCGCGAGTTTCCCCTACAAGGACAATCCCTTCACCAAGCGAAAAAACGCCTTCACCCGGGAACAGGTCGCCGACCTGCTCGACTTCTGCCGCCGGCGCCACATCCGCGTCACCCCGACGCTGCAGGTGTGGAGCCACGCCGCGTGGATGACCGCGCACCCCAAGTGGGACGAGATGGCGGAAGATCCGAAACTGCGCAACTGGAGCGTCCAGCCCTGCCCCGAAAGCGAACTCGCGGTCAAGGTCACGGACCGGGCGATAACGGAGCATATCGAGCTCTTCAAAAGCCCCGATTTCTTCCTGATGATGGACGAGTTCTATCTGGGGCCGTTCCATTTCTGCCCGAAATGCCGCAAGCTCGACCCTTATAAGCAGTTCGGCAAACTGGTGAAACACTTCGAAGCGCTGGTAACGGAGCGCGGCGTGACGCCGATCGTCTGTCATGACTCCTTCATCGACCACCCCGCCAAGAAGTGGAAATTCGGCGCCAAACTGCGCGGCGACCTCGATCCCCGGACCGAGATCCTCTGGTGGAGTTACCGCGACAACCTCCCGGAAGATAAGATCATCCCCTTCCGCAACTTCAAGCTGATCGGGCACTCCGTCGCCTGCAAGCCGCTCAACACCTACAACATGGTGCGGCTGGTGAAGAAATACAACGGCGATGCCAGCACGCTCGTCTACTGGTACGAAAGCGCCGCCAAGGGGCTGATGTCGATCCTCGAACGGGAGACGGCGGGGAGTCTGGGCGGCTTCGTCAACGGCGCCGACTATCTCTGGAAATACCCGGAGACCCCGTACCCCGAACTCACCTACGACGGCACCTTCGAGATGGTGCGGCGGCTCTACCCCGAGAAGGCGGTCGCCGAACCGTCGGACGAGGCGCTCGCGCCCGTCCCGATAGAAAACTCGGTCAATGCGGAACTTTCCGGCACGGGCAAGTTCCCGCGTTTCGCCTCCGACGCCGAGACGGCGGAGCTGAAAGCCGCGCTCGCCGCCATGCCGGAACGCTTCCACCTGATCACCTCCCCCGGCGGCAAATACTACGGAATGCGCCTCGCGGGCGGGAAGAACCGACTCAAAAACCGCCTCGCCATCCGGGTCGGGCTCGGCAACCGCAGGATCGGGAAACTCGCGTTCCTGACCACCGCGTCGCGCGCCGACGACATGCGCGCCTACGCGGGGGCCAACTATTACGGCAGCGACCGCTTCAAGTTCCCCGCCGTCGCCGCCATAGTGTTGAAGTACGCCGACGGCGGCACCGTGGAACTGCCGCTCAAGTACCGCTGGAGCATCACCGACTGGAACCGCCCCTTCGGCGGCGTCGGGATGCGCTGGGCGGTGCGCGGGCTGGACGCGGACAAAAATTACTACAGTTTCGGCATTTATGAGTTCGACAACCCGGAACCGCAGCGCCCGATCGAGTGGCTGACCTTCGTCACCAAACGCTTCGGCGGCGTGTCGCCGGTGATCCTCGCGATCTCCGCCGGAAAGGTCGACAAACCGTTCGGCAAACCCGGAAAAGTCGCTCCCGCCGCCGTCGCCAGGCACCCCGGCGTCACCGACGTTTCCGGCACCGCCGCGCTGCGCGTCGCCGCCGACTTCGCCCGGGGGATGGGGGAAGTCAAGGTCAACACCGGAAAACTCCTCCGGGAAAAACTCAAATACGAGATCGTCGACGATCCCGCGTCGCCCTCCGGCGGCAAGGTGCTAAAAATCAGTTTCCCCGCCGGGAACTACAAGGGACACGACCGCGACGGCGGATACGTGCGCGTCGACGTCGCCATGCCGTACTCCATCGCCAAGGGGACCAGGTCGCTGGTGCTGGATCACCGCATGGTCACTTCCGGCAAGGGATTCAGCCACGCCAACGACTATATCGTCGATCAGGTCGAAGACGGCAGGGCGAACGCCAAAGCGTTCTACCGGCTCTACGGCTTCGCGCCATCCGAGCGGTGGACCCGCAGCATCACCCCGCTCGGCGTGCGCTCCGCGTCGACCAACAAACTCGAGGATGTTGCCGATACCAAGTTCCGCAAGGTGAGCTTCTTCTTCCACGAAATCGACGCCCCCGTCGAGATCCATATCGGCGTCATCGGCGACACGGAAGCGAATATCTCGAACATGCCGCTGTGGCGGGAAAACGCCGAAGGGGAACCGATCTGAGCGGCATCCGCCATCCCCCGCGCGGGGATGCGAAACGGATCCGCACGTCACGGCGGGAACAAACGCGATCAAATCCTCTTGCGGGGAGCTTTTGCCGTTTGCCCGGCTTCATTCGATCGCGTTTCGTGATCCCGTCTGAAACAAGACCGAAGACGTCTCCCTTTTCTATTCGAACTTTGCCGCCGACAAGTCCGCGGCATCTTACGGATCGTTTTCAAGTTCGTTTGCCCGATCCGGATGCCCCCATGGATGCCGATCCCGCCGTTGTTACCGCTCGCGCGATGAACGTCCCCGGCTGTTACCGCTCGCTTGCGGCAATATTATTCCCGTCCTTCCACTGATTTATGCAATATTCCGGCAAAAACTGCCCCCAAAAAGAGAATATTAAGAATATTCTCCCTGACTTTCTGTTGTAGATGCAAAAAATCCGCGGTATAATTATTAAAGGACAGATTCCGTAATTATGCCGCAGTGGCATATTTACCGCGGGAAGTCCGTAAAGGAAACAAGTCAACTCTGCCGGGCAGATGTTGCGTAAACCAAAAACCGTTCCGACGGCGTGAATGCGCGGGATTCGCCCGTGCCGGCTGCCGTTCGGCGGCGGAAGCAGAGAGAAAAGTTTGGAGGCATTCGATGAAGGCGGCGATCTATGTCGGGGATGGAAAATTCGAAATTCAAGAGGTTCCTGCTCCGACGCCGGAACGTCCCGGAGACGTGGTGATAAAGGTGCTGGCGGCCAGCATCTGCGGTACCGACAGAAGCATGACTTCGCCGACGGCGAAGCGCGACATGCGCGGCAAGATCCTCGGGCACGAACTGGTCGGCGAAGTCGCCGCCTGTGCGCCGGACGTCACCAACGTCGCCGTCGGCGACCGGGTGGTGGTGAACCCCAACGCCTACTGCACCGTGTGCGGCCCCTGCCGCTCCGGGATGCCCAATCACTGCGAGCACATGGAACTCATGGGGATAACTTCTCCGGGGTGTTTCGCCGAATACGTGAAGAGCACGGCGCGGATGGTCTTCAAGATATCGCCGGATCTGGAACTCAAATACGCCTGCTTCGCGGAACCGCTGTCGTGCGCGCTCAACGGCTTCACCCGGCTCGGGGTGCGCACCGGAGCGACCGTGCTGGTCATCGGCGGAGGCCCGATCGGGCTGTTGTTCGCCAACCTCTCCCGGCTCACCGGCGGACGGGTGGTCGTGATGGAGCTTAAGGAATCCCGCCGCGCGATCGCCGAAAAGTGCGGTTTCCATACCATCGCGCCGGGCGAAACGGCGGCGGACGAACTCAAGGCGCACTGGGGCGGG
>CACZPY010000236.1 GCA_902783135.1 uncultured bacterium | reverse complement strand
CCAGACCGGGGTCATCGGCGCCGCCAGCGCCGCGGACTACCGCTCCGGCGTGATCAAGCGCCACGAACGCACCCGCGCCGACAAGGAGGACGACCGCACGCGGCACGTGATGGAACTGCGCTCGCATACCGGCCCGGCGTTTTTCACCTACCGCGACGACGCCGAGATCGATTCGCTGGTGGCAAAAGAGTGCGCCAAACCGGCGCTCTTCGACTTCACCAGTCCGGACGGCATCCGTCATACCGTGTGGCGGCTCGAAGAGGCGACCAGCGCCGTTCTTTCGCGTCTTTTCGCCGAGCACGTTCCCGTCTTCTACATCGCCGACGGACACCACCGCAGCGCGGCGGCGGCGCGTACCGCGGCGGAGTGCGCCCCCAAGAACCCGCACCACACCGGCAAGGAGGATTACAACTATTTCCTCGCCGTGGCGTTTCCGGCTTCGCAGCTGGCGATACTGCCCTACAACCGCGTGGTCCGGGATCTCAACGGACGCACCGCGCCGAAGTTCATCGCCGAGCTGGAGAAAAAGTTCACGGTCTCCGACGCCGAAAACGGCACCGTCGCCAAACCGGGCGAATTCAAGTTCTATCTGGAAGGCAAATGGCACCTCGCCGTGCCGAAGTTCGACCCGGCGAAACGCGGCGTCGTCGATTCGCTCGACGCCAGTTGGCTGCAGGCGGAAGTGCTCGCGCCGCTGTTGGGCGTGGACGATCCGCGCACCAGTAAGAAGATCGATTTCATCGGCGGCATCCGCGGCACCGGAGAACTGGAAAAACTCGTGAACAGCGGGGAATACATGGTGGCGTTTTCGCTCCATGCGGTCACGCTGGATCAGTTGATGGCGATCGCCGACGCGGGCGAGATCATGCCGCCCAAATCGACGTGGTTCGAGCCGAAACTGCGCGACGGCTTGGTGTCGCACAACTTCTGAAACGGTATGGCGAATTCGAAGAAGGTGATCTGGCGCGGAGGCACCCAGCTGGCGCCGGTCCCGGCGGTGCTGGTGGGATGCGGAGACCAGCGCCGCTGGAAATACAACCTCATCACCGTGGCGTGGTGCGGAACCGTTGCCAGCGATCCGCCGCAGTTGTCGATCTCGATCCGCCGGGAACGCTATTCCTACGCCCCGATCGCGGAGTCGGGAGAGTTCACCGTCAATCTGCCCGATGCCGCCATGGTCGCGGCGCTGGACAACTGCGGGGTCGTCTCCGGCCGCGACACGGATAAATTCGCGCTGCATCAACTGACCGCAGTGCGCGGCAGTCGGGTGGCGGCGCCGATCGTCGGCGAAGCGCCGCTGTCGCTCGAATGCCGGGTCGTCAAGACTTTGGACTTGGGAAGTCACACCATGTTCGTGGGGGAAATACTCGCGGTCCAGGTATCCGCCGATCTGATCGACGCCGCCGGAAAATTCGATGTCGAACGGGCAAATCTGGTGGCGTTCGCCCACGGACATTACTTCGATTTGGGCAAGTGTCTGGGCGGATTCGGCTTTTCGGTGCGCAAAAAGAGGTGAGCCATGAGTAAATTGAAGGAACTGATCCGGAGTTCGGAATCGATCGTCGCTTTCACCGGCGCCGGGGTGTCGACCCTCGCCGGGATCCGGGATTTCCGCGGTAAAAACGGCGTTTACCGCCAGTTGTGGCACGGATATCAGGTGGAGGAGATCTTGTCGCTGGACTGCTTTCGGCGCCAACCGGAACTCTTCTACGAATGGGCGCGGGAGTTCGTCTACTGTCTGGACGACTATTCACCCGGCGCCATGCATACGGCGCTCGCGCATTTGGAGCGGATCGGGAAACTGCCGCTCGGCATCTACACCCAGAACATCGATTTGCTGCATCAGAAAGCGGGGAGCCGCCAGGTCTACGAGATCCACGGTTCCCCGGCGCACCACCACTGCCTGAACTGCCGTCACGAGCAGAGTTACGCCGAAGTCGCGCCGAAGGTGATGGCTGGAAGCGTACCGCATTGTCCGAAGTGCGGCGGCGTGATGAAACCCGACATCGTGTTCTACGGGGAAAACCTCGACGAAGCGCTGCTGCAAAAGGGATTCGACATCTTTGCCCGCGCCGATCTGGCATTGGTGATGGGGAGCAGTCTTACCGTCTATCCCGCCGCCGCCCTGCCCGAAGCCGCCGCGCGCAACGGGGTGAAGACCGTCATCATCAACGAACAGCCGACCCATTTGGACGATCTGGCGACACTGCATATAGAATCGCTGGAAGCGGCGGCGGCGGAACTCGCCGAGTGCTGAATTCCTGCCGTCAACGGCGCAGAAAGCGCTTCTCCAATTCGCGCACGGTCACGGTTATCATCGTCGGACGACCGTGCGGACACAATCGCCCCTGACGGCAATTTCGCAACTGGCGCAGCAGTTCCTGCGCCTCCTCCAAAGTCAGTTCGTCATGCGCCCGCACCGCGGCGTGACAAGCCGCCCGCGCCGCATACTCGCCTTCGACCGGGAGTTTGCCGCCGGAGTCGTCCAACAATTGTTCCAGCATATCCGGGACCAGTTCCTCGGGCGGTCGCTTCGACCCGAGGCGGACCGGGACCGCGCTCAACAACACGGAAGAACCGCCAGCCGGTTCGAATTCGAACCCCAGGCGCTCGAAGACCTTGCGGTGGCGGAGCAGCAGGCTCAGCTGGGCATGGCTCAGCTCCAATACGGCGGGAAGCAGCAACGTCTGCGCGGAGGAACTGTCGCGCTCGTAGTCGGCGACGATCGCTTCGAACATGATCCTTTCGTGCGCCGCATGCTGATCGACGATGACGAGACCGTCCCTGCCGGAACAGAGGATAAAACTCCGGTCGTAGATGCCGAGCACCTGATCCGGCCAGTTGTCGTCCGTTGCGGCAGAGCCCTCCGCCGCCGGACCGGTAGCCGTAACGGACGATCCTTTCGGCACAGGCGCCGGACCACCGTTTCCGGCATCGGTCAGCATCACCGGGACGGAGGGCAGCGGCGTAAAGCCGGAGGGACGAAACGGCATCACCCCCTCCCCCGCAGGCGGGATCGGCGGCAGTTCTTCATCCAGCGGCGGCAACGGCGGCAGTTCCGGCAGCGGCAGATCCTGCGCCTCGCCCGTCCGCGGAGAATAGTTCAGCGCCGCTTCGTCAAGCACATAATCGACCGGAAGTCGGGGCGTCGAAGTCAATGGTTTCACCACGGTCTCCAACGACTCCGGCAGCGTCTGTTCCGCATCGATACTGCGGCGCAGCGCCATCCGCACCGCCGTGGAGATCAGGCGCGTCACCGCGAAATCGGATTTGAAGCGCACTTCCCGCTTCGCCGGATGAACGTTGACATCCAACTGCTCCGGCGGCATTTCGACAAACAGCACCGCGGGCGGGAAGCGCCCGGATTCGAAACCGATCGTCCCGTACCCGTCGCGGATGCCGCGGTACACCGCCTGCGCCTCCACCGCGCGGGAATTGATGTAGCAGCGCTGTTCCCGGCGTCCCATCCGGGTGAAACCCGGTTCGGCGACAAATCCGGAAACGGTCATATCATCTTCGCGGTGTTCAACTTTCAACATCCGGCGCATATATTCTCGCCCGCAAAGTTCGCGCATCCGGTCATCCCGGTTTTCCGGGGGCACGTTCAGAAACGGCCGGCCGTCCACGCGCAGGGAGAAGCCGACACCGCAGTGCCCGAGCGCCAACGCCGTCACCATTTCTTCGATATGATGTTCCTCGGTCGCGGGGGATTTCAGAAATTTCTTGCGCGCGGGGGTGTTGAAAAAAAGATCGCGCACCCGTACCACCGTCCCGGTCTTGCCGCCCGCCGGAGCGCTCTCCGTCAGACGACCGCCCTCGACGCGCACCACCGTGCCCTCGGTGGAACCGGTCGGGCGGCTGAACATTTCGAAGCGGCTGATCGACGCGATCGACGGCAGCGCCTCGCCGCGGAACCCCATCGTCGTTATGTGCCCGATCTGCTCCTCGTCGGTCAATTTGCTGGTCCCGTGAGGCTCCAATGCCAGCAGCACATCCTCGGCATCCATGCCCGAACCGTCATCGCTGACCGAGATCAGCCGCGTACCGGCGCGTTCGATCTCGATGACGATCCGCGAAGCGCCGGCATCGATGGAGTTTTCGACCAGTTCCTTGACCACCGATGCCGGACGTTCGATCACCTCGCCCGCCGCGATGCGGTTGCTCAACGCATCGCTCATGACTTTGATCCTGCCCACCTATATCCTCCGCCGATCGGTATTCCTATGGTTTTGCCGCAACATTCGCATTGTCCAAAATCAGCGCGTCATCCGGTATCTGCACCTCGTCGGCGCCGCGCGCCGCCCCCGAAAGCACGCGCCAGACCTCGCCCGCCGCCTGCGGATCCTCCGCCGATTCGTATGCCCGGGCGAGATTGGCGCCGACGAACAGCTCATGCTCCGAAGAAACGAACGCTTCGCGCAATTCGCGCAGGGAATCCTGAAGTTTCCCCTGTTTCGCCAGCACCACGCCGAGGTTGTTGCGGGCGACAAAATCCTCCGGATCGTGCAGAAGCGCCACATAATAAACATCGCGCGCCTCCGGATAACGCCGGATCTCGAACAAAACCTTGCCCAACAGACGGCGCATGCCGCTGTCATTGGGGGCATGGCGCAGATAATTGCGGAGCGTCGGCACCGCTTCCCGGTAACGCCGCTGCCGGACCATCTCCGCCACACTGGACTTCCACTCCTCCAGCAGCGCCTCCTGTTCGAGAGTATTGCTCTGATCGTTCGTCGCTCCGTGGCTGAAAACCACCGCCAGCGTAAGCAGCAAACCGCACATCAGCAGCGCCAGCAGCACCCGTTCACGACGGCTCATTTTCCGCCTCCGCCGACCAAACGGCACCGACACGAATGCCCCGGAGCCGTCTCCGTCACGGGGGGTGCGATCTTTTCGCAACGCGCCCGCTCCGCGTCTCCGCGATCCGCCAGAAGCGGACAGCGCGGAGCGAAACGGCATCCGGCAGGATAATCCTCGGGGCGCGGGACCACGCCGGGAATGGTGTTCAAACGTCCGCATCGGCCGCCGAGTTCCGGCACCGCCGACAACAGCGCCCGGGTATAGGGATGGACCGGATGGTGCAGCAACTCGGCGGCGGCGGCGCTTTCCACGATGTTGCCGGCGTACATGACCGCCACCCGGTCCGCGATCTCCGCCACGATCCCGAGGTTGTGCGTGACGAGGATCACCGAAAGATCATACTCGGCGCGCATCCGCCGGAGCAGATCCAGTATCTGCGCCTGAATGGTGACATCCAGCGCGGTGGTGGGTTCGTCGGCGATCAGCAGCCGGGGGCGTCCCGCCAGCGCCATCGCGATCATCACCCGCTGCTGCATGCCGCCGGAAAGTTCGTGCGGAAAAGCCCGCAGTCGGGTTTTCGCCGCCGGGATGCCCACCTGATCCAACAAACGGACCGCCTCAAGTTCCGGATCGCTCACGTCGGGGCGGTGGAGTTCGAAAACCTCCCCCAGTTGCCGTCCGATCGTCAGCACTGGATT
>CACZPY010000235.1 GCA_902783135.1 uncultured bacterium | reverse complement strand
TTCGCCCACGGCTGGTGGCTCACCGGCAATACCAAGATGAGCAAGTCCCTGGGCAACGTCGTCAACCCGATGGACATGATCGACAAGGCGGGCGTTGACGCCTTCCGCTATTATCTTCTCGCCGAGATGGCCCCGGGCAGCGATGCGAACTTCAGCGAGGAGGGGTTCATCACCCGCTACAACAGCGACCTCGCCAACGATCTCGGGAACTTGCTGTCGAGGGTGGTCAAGCTGACGCTCCGCTCCGCGGGCGGCGTCGTGCCGAAGCCGGGAACTTCGACCGAGGCGGAACAGGCGCTCGACGCGGCGGTCGCCGACGCCGTGACCGCGATGGAAGCCAATCTGCGCGAGATGAAACTCGATCAGGGTATCGCCGCCGTGATGAACGCCGTCCGCGCCGGCAACCGCTATCTGGAACAGCGCGCCCCGTGGACGCTCGCCAAGAACGGCGACACCGATGCGCTCAACTCGGTGCTCTTCCACGCCGCCGACGCGCTGCGCCGGATCGCGGTGTTGCTCGCCCCCGTCATGCCGGAAAAGATGGCGGAACTGCGCGCCGCCCTCGGTTACGACCGCGACAAGATGCCGCGCATCAGCGAGATTGCCGATCCCGCCGACACCGCCGCCGGGCGCACCGTGCGCGAAGTTCCGCCGCTCTTCATGCGCATCGTGACGGAAGAGGCGGATAAGGCCGCCGCCGCTCCGAAAGCGGCGAAGCCGGCAATCAAGGAAAGCAAGGCGCCGAACGCCGGGGCCCCGGCGGTTCCGGGCGTCATCACCATCGAGGATTTCGCGAAAGTTCAGCTGCGCACCGCGACCGTCCTCGCCGCCGAGCGGATCGAGGGGGCGGATAAACTTCTGAAACTCCGGATCGACGTCGGCGGCGAAAAACGCCAGCTCGTCGCCGGCATCGCCAAGCATTATACGCCGGAGGAGGTGGTCGGCAAGACCATCATCGTCATCGCGAATCTGAAACCGGCGAAACTCCGCGGCGTCGAGTCGCAGGGGATGTTGCTGGCGGCGTTCGCGGGCGACAAGTTGAAGCTGCTGACGACCGACGGGGAACTCCCCTCCGGTTCGGCGATCCGGTGACGCCTTAACGCCCCGTCCAGCGGCGGCGCAGACGTTCCAACCAGTTCGGAAACTCCGGAGCGTCCAATGGCGGCAGATTCTCCAGCATCCGGGCGGGGTTTACCTCGAAAAGTTGTGCCGCGAGGGCGTCGCCGTAGGCGGCGGAGACGATTTCCCGCGCCTCGCGCATGACGTAGCGGCGGTGCCCGGCCGGCCGGTGGGCGTCCGAGGCGACCGCGTGCACCAGTCCCTTGTCCAACAGCGTTCGCGCCATCTTGCGGACGTGCGACGGCGACTCCGGCAGCAGACTCATCGCGTTGATCTGCAAGGCGATGCTGCCTTCGGCAAACTGTTTCAGAAGCGGCAGCGCGGAGCGGCCGAAGAGTTTTTCCGGATGCACGATGATGATCCCGACGTCCTGCTCCGCGAGTTCGAACAAGCGCATCGGCGCCGCGTAGGGGATGCGTTCGCGGTTGAAGTCCAGCAGGATGTAGCGGCTTTTCGGTCCGATGAAGCGCAACTCTTCCAAATTCATGCTTTCGAGGTGCAGATAGTCGTACTCGAAGGCGGGATGAAGCGTGACACCGAGTTTTTCGGCGTCGGCGCGCAGTTCCTCCACCGCGCGGCATACCTCGGGGAAATAATGCCCGTAGTGCGCCACCGCGGTCATGTGGGTGACTCCCGATTCGGCGGCGCACTTCAGCATCCGCCGGGAGTCATCGACGCACTCGGGACCGTCGCTGACGCCGAACGGCAGATGGCAGTGCAGATCGATCATTCCGGTCGTTGGGGCGTCTTCGCGGTTCATCGGCGCTCCTCCGCGGGTTCGGGATCGCGCAGCGCCGCGCAGAAACTCAAGGTGCCGTCCTCGCGGTAACCGCTCACCGACTGCCCTCCCGCGCCGTCCGGCGCGGTGTGGACACGGAGCGTTTCCGGGGCGCGCACCGCCGCGTGGAACACGATCTCCAGCTCGTTGAAGTTCAAGGGATGCCCCGCCAACTGCTCCGCGGCGTCCTGAGCGATCGCCATGTACTCGGCGTTGTTGAGGTGCCCGTTCACATCCTCCATCGAATAACGCACCGGGAAGAGCTGCGCTTCGCCCTCCGGCGGGACGGCGGCGAGCCGCGTCGTGAACTCGAAGGGCACCGGCAGATCCGAGGTATCGGGGCACCTGTCGCCGATGACTTCGACGCGCCGCGGGCGCTGATTTTCGAGCGACAGCGTCATCCACTGGCTCGACGCCAGCGCGATGACCTTTCCCGCCTGATCGGTGAAGCGGAAATGGCGCGCGGCGAAGAGCCGCCGGAACGTTCCCGGCCAGGTCTCCAGCGTGAGGCTCTCCTCCACCGTCGGCTGGCGCAGGATGCGCAGTTTCATCCGCTCCAGCACCCAGAAGATGCCGAACTCCGTCATGCCGTGATAGCCGAAGCCGAGCGCTTCGGCGTGGTCGGCGGCGATCTCCTGCATGAAGCCGAACCAGCTGAACGCCTTGAGGCGTCCTTCGCGGTTGACGTCGCGGTAACGGATGCGCAGATTTTCACTGAGAATTTTCATGCTGTTAATATATCTTCATCCGATGTTTTTTCAATATTCGGATGCCGCGTACCCTGGAAGATGTCGGCGGCGGACGGTCAAAAAATGATAATTCCCGTCAATTGCAAAGTTACGGAGCGGATATTATATTTATTCGCGAACATGAAATTATGGTGATTTCAGTCGGAATATCAGGGGGGAGATTAACTGGATATGATCGAGTACCGTTTCGAGGAAAACGCCCGGACCTCCGGGGAACTCGCCGCCGACGGCATGGTGCTGTTGGAAAACCGCGATGCGCTGCTGCCTTTCGAAAACGCCGCCAAAGTGGCGGTGTTCGGCGCGGGACAGTTGGATTTTTCAATGGGCGGCACCGGTTCGGCGGCGGTCTACACCGCCTACCGCATCGGCGCGATCGAAGGTCTGGAGGAACAGGAGGCGGCGGGGCGGATCGTCATCGACCGCGAAGTGCTGAAGGCGTACCGCGAAAACCCCGCCTTGGAGGAGAGCGCCGACTTCATCGCCCGGGCGGCGGCGCGCAACTCGGCGGCGCTGGTGATATTGAGCCGCAACGCGGGGGAGGGCGCCGACCGTCAGGATATTCCCGGCGACTACCGGCTGTCGGAGAAGGAGGAAAAACTCGTTTCGCTGTTGGCGGCTTCGCCGTTCGAACGGATCGCGGCGGTGGTAAATTCCGGCGGGCTGATCGATCTCGCGTGGTTCCGCCGCTCGGATAAGTTCAAGTCGCTTTTGCTCGCGTGGCAGCCCGGTATGCAGGGCGGGCGCGCGTTGGCGCGGGTGCTCTGCGGCGAAGTCAACCCCTCGGGCAAACTCACCGACACGATCGCGGCGAACTACTCCGACTATCCGTCGAGCGCGGTCTTTCAGGCGTTCCGGCAGGAGATGGACTACGAGGAGGATATCTTCGTCGGCTACCGCTACTTCGAGACGATCCCCGGCGCGGCGGCGAAGGTGCTGTACCCCTTCGGCTTCGGCTTGTCGTACACGACCTTCGAAGTTACCTGCGCCGGATTCGGCTGCGACGGCGAAACGGTGCGCTGTCAGGCGCGTGTGACCAATACCGGCAGCCGTCCCGGGCGCGAAGTGGTGCAACTTTACTCGTCGTCGCCGCGCGACGGCAAGCTGGACTACCCCGCGTTGGAACTCCGCGACTTCGCCAAGACCGGCGTGCTCGCTCCGGGCGAAGCGCAGACGCTGGAACTCGAAGTTCCGTTCGCCGGATGCGCGAGTTTCGACGACACCGGCGCGACCGGTGCCCCGGAGGGGAGTTTCGTGCTCGAAGCGGGAGAGTATGTGTTCCGCCTCGGCAGCAGCGTGCGCAACACCGCCGAAGCGGGGCGCTTTGCGTTGGACGCGCTGCGGATCATCGCGTCGCCGGGAATTCTGCTGCAAGCCGGTCTGCCGCGTCGGATGCACGCCGACGGGAGCTTCACGGAACGCCGGTTCGTCCCCCGCTTCAACGATCTGCCGTTTGACGGCACGGACGAAGACCCCGCGCCGCCGGAAAAACGCATCATGCTTTCCGACGTGGCGGAAGGCCGGCATACCATGCAGGAGTTTTTGAGTCAGCTGACCTTCGCGGAACTGGTCGATCTGAACAAAGGTCAGCCGTCGCTCTTCCCGACCGGGACGGGCGGTTTCGGCAATCTGCGCCGCTACGGCGTGCCGAATCCGCAGACCGCGGACGGTCCCGCCGGACTGCGCAAGGCGGTGCCGACGACGTGCTTCCCGTGTGCGACGCTGGTCGCCTGCTCGTGGGATAAGCTTTTGCAGTTCCGCATGGGCGCGGCGCTGGGACGCGAGGGCGTGGAGTCCGACGTCGACGTGCTGCTCGCTCCCGGTTTGAACATCCACCGCGATCCGCTCTGCGGACGCAACTTCGAGTACTTTTCCGAGGACCCGCTCGTCGCCGGACGTTCGGCGGCGGCGCTGGTCAACGGCGTCCAGTCCGAGGGGCTGGGGGCGACGCTCAAGCACTTCGCGCTGAACGACCGCGAGAACCGCCGCAAGATCACCGACAGCGTGGTTTCCGAACGGGCGATCCGCGAGATCTATCTGCGCGGCTTCGAGATCGCCGTCAAGACGGCGCATCCGTGGTGCGTGATGAGCTCCTACAACCTCATCAACGGCGTCAAGGCGAGCTGCAGCTACAACCTGTTGACCCGCATCCTCCGCGACGAGTGGGGCTTCGACGGTTTCGTCATGACCGACTGGTGGAACTTCGCCGACTTCTGGTACGAGATCGTCGCCGGCAACGACCTCAAAATGCCCGCCACCGAGCAGGAGGCGCATAAATTCAGCGAGTACGTCCAGCGTTACTACCATATCATACCGCGCAAAGCGCTCGAACGCAACGCCGCGCATATCCTGAACGTCGTCATGCGCACCAAACGCTTCAAGAACCGCGACTTCGGACGCGTTCACGAGGTAGGCGATGGTCCGTTCCGGCTCAAGGGCGTGGATATGACCTCCGTGCTGAACGGCCGGAGCAAGATCATCGACTGCAAGGACGAGGGCGGCGGGGTCTGCCACAGCCGCCTGATCAGCATTCGCAGCATCCCGCAGGAAGTGACCTACTTCCTTGACGTCAAGCGCGCCGGAGCATGGCGACTCGCATTCCGGCTGGCGACCGGCACGGAGGGCAACCGCATCGAAGTGCGCGTCGGCGACCGCTCCTTCGGCGGCTTCGACGTCGAATGCACCCAGCCGCGCTCCTACGAGGAGGATCACGCCGACTTCTACGGCATCGACTTGCAGACCTGGCGGACTCAGGGCGACGTCCGCGTGGAACTCCCCGAAGGCGAGTGCGAGCTGAAGGTGATCGTCTCCACCGCTTCGGACAAACTCGCCGGCGTAAGTCTGAACTACATCGACTTCACCCCCGCGGAGTAAGGGGTGTTTTGAAGGGTTTCTCGCCCCTCAAACTCCCTCGGCAGGGGTGCAATAAAGGCATCGGGGGTTCGCTGGCGCGTACGCAAGCGGCCGACATAAAACCGGCGCTCAAACGGATAAGTACGGATGTGTGCGGATAGGTACGGATAATATGGTTCCAGTCACGCTTACACCGTAATCATCCGTACCCATCCGTACCGCTGCGCTTGTTCCCGGTCGATCGTCCGCATACGCTACAGCGTGCCGATGTACCGATTGGAGCCATAAAAAAACCGTTCGGATCTCTCCGAACGGTTTGGGATCAAACATTTCGACCTGCGTCAGATCTCTTCGCCGACGGCCCAGCGGAGGAAGCGCTTGACCTTGAGGTTCGGTTTGATCTTCGCGAGGCAGGTCTTGTCGTCCTTGACCCACGGCTGGTTCATCAGGCAGACGTCCGAGAAGAAGCGGCCGATCTTGCCCATGAGGATCTTGTCGAGCATCTGCGCGGGCTTGCCCTGCAACTTCGGATCGGCGGCGAGCGCGATCTCCTTTTCCTTGGCGATGACTTCCGCGGGGACGTCGGCGCTGCTGGCGTAGGTCGGGTTGAACGCCGCGATGTGCATGCAGATGTCATTCAGGAACGCGGGATCGCTCTCGCCTTCGACCTCGATCAGCACGCTGACGCGTCCGCCCATGTGGTGATAACCGGCGAAGACGGTGTTGCCGGCGCTCTGCCACTTCTGGGCGCGGCGGAGCTGGATGTTCTCGCTGATGGTGCCGATGTATTCGTGAAGCGTCGCTTCTTCCTGCTGGTTGACCTCGGCGGCGATATCGCCCTGCTTGGCGACCTTGAGGGCGCCGTCGGCGAGCAGCGTGACGAGTTTCGCGAACTTGTCGGTGTTGGCGGCGAAGTCGGTCTCGCACAGCACTTCGACGATCGCGGCTTCATTGCCGGCGATCTTGGTCCAGACTTTGCCCTGATTGGTCGAACGTCCGGACTTCTTTTCCGCCTTGGCGGCTCCGGTCTTGCGGAGGTTTTCGATCGCGAGCGTCATGTCGCCGTTGGCGGCGTCGAGCGCTTTCTTGCAATCCATCATACCGGCTCCGGTCTTCTCGCGGAGCTCCTGCACCATTTTGGCAGTGATCATGATCTTATCTCTCTATGAAATAGGGTTGACTTTGATAAACCGTGGTTCACTCGGCCTTGGGAGTTTCTTCCTTGGCTTCCGCCTTCTTGGCGGCGGGCTTCTTCGCCGCGGGCTTCTTGGCGGCCTTGGGGGCCTCTTCCTTCACTTCCGCCTTGGCTTCCGCCTTCTTGGCGGCAGGCTTCTTCGCCGCGGGCTTCTTGGCGGCGGGGGCCTCTTCCTTCTCCTCCGCCTTGGCTTCCGCCTTGGGGGCTTCTTCCTTCACTTCCGCTTTGGCTTCCGCCTTGGGGGCTTCGGCTTTGGCGGCGGGTTTCTTGGCGGCGGGCTTCCTGGCGGCGGGCTTCTTTTCCAGCTTGGCGGCCTTTTCCGCCTTTTCCTCGTCGTCGGCCTTTTCCTGCGCGAGGCGCTTGGCGGCCTCGGCGGCGTCGCGCTCCTCGGCGACCTTCTTGAGGTGGATCTCGTACGCGATCTTGATCGCTTCGCGGAAGAGTCCGGTGATGATCGAGACCGACTTCACAGCGTCGTCGTTGGCGGCGACGGGGTAGTCGATGGTGCTCGGGTCGCCGTTGGTATCGACGATGGCGACGATCGGAATATTGAGCTTGTTGGCTTCACGGACGGCGTTGATCTCGTTGCAGACGTCGATGACGACCAGCGCGGCGGGAAGTTTCTTCATGGCGGCGATGCCGTCGAGGTCGCGGTGAAGCTTGGTGGCGCGGCGGGTGAGGCTGGCGACCTCCTTCTTCTTCATGGAAGCGACGGACTCGGAGTTCAGCGTGGCGTCGATCTCCGCCATCTTGGCGATGCTCTTGCGGATGGTGACGTTGTTGGTCAGCGTACCGCCCAGCCAGCGTTCGGAGACGCAGTACATGTTGGTCTCGGCGGCGAGTTCCTTGACGACGTCGCGGATCTGCCGCTTGGTGCCGACGAAGAGGATGTCTCCGCCGTCGATGACGACCTTCTGCAGGAAGTTGCAGGCGTCGGCGATCTGCCGCATGGTCTTGGTGAGGTCGATGATGGTGATGCCGTTCTTCGCGCCGTAGACGAACTTCTTCATGCGCGGATTCCAGCGCCGGGTCTGGTGACCGAAGTGACAACCCGCTTCGAGCAAATCGTTGATCGTGACTTTTGCCATTTTAGCAACTTCCTTTT
>CACZPY010000234.1 GCA_902783135.1 uncultured bacterium | reverse complement strand
GCATCGCCAGATGCGTCGCTTTCAGGATGTTCAGCTCGTCGATCACTTCCGGACCGATCACCGATACGCCGATGTCGATCCCCGGCAACGCGATCAGCTCGGCATACAGTTCCTCACGCGCCGCCGCGCTCAACTGCTTGGAGTCGAACACCCCCGGCAGCTCCGGAAGCTGCGGCAGCACCACCGCCGCCGCGACCACCGGGCCCGCCAGCGGACCGCGTCCGGCTTCATCTACCCCCGCTACGCAACAAAAACCCTCCGCCCGCAGCTCACGCTCCGGTCGGAGGAGTTCGTCGTCTTCACGCAATGGCTCGCGGGAAGCCATGAAAAAAATTACTTGGTGCGCAGTTCCTTGACCCGCGCCGCCTTGCCGATCTTGTCGCGCAGATAGTAGAGCTTCGCCCGGCGGACGTCGCCCTGACGGATGACTTCGATCTTCTCGATGCGGGGGCTGTTGATCGGGAAGACGCGCTCGACGCCCTGCCCCGCCTGAACGCGGCGCACCGTGAACGTCTCTTCGATGCCGGAGCCGTGACGGGAAATCACGGTGCCCTGGAACGCCTGGATACGCTCGTTGTCGCCTTCGACGATCTTCACCGACACCTTGACGGTGTCGCCGATACCGAACTCCTGCCGATCGGCACGGACCTGCTCATTGCGAATTTTGTCCAAAATATTCATTTCAAACCTCTTTCGTTTGCCGTTGCAAATACTTTTCCCATAAATCCGGCCGTCTTTCGCGGGTCAGCCGCTCCGCTTCGGAGCGCCGCCACCGCTCGATTCTGCCGTGGTCGCCGCTCAACAGCACCTCGGGGACCCGCTGCGACCGGAACTCTTCCGGCCGCGTGTACTGCGGATACTCCAACAAATCGTTCGAGTGCGATTCCTCGCAGCTCGAAGCGTCGTCGCCCAACACCCCCGGCAGCAGCCGGATCACCGCGTCGGCGATCACCATCGCCGCCAGATTGCCGTTGGACAGCACGTAGTCGCCGATCGAAACTTCGCGGTCGACCTCGGAGGCGAGGAACCTTTCGTCCACGCCCTCGTAGTGCCCCGCCACCAGTATCAGATGCGGCAACTGCGCCAACTCGCGCGCCAGTTTCTGATCGAAACGCTCGCCGCGCGGCGTGGTCATCACGACCACGCTGTCGGGGCGCCGGATGCTTTCCAGCGCCAGCGTCAGCGGCTCGACCATCATCAGCATCCCCGGACCGCCGCCGTACGGTTTTTCATCCACCGTACCTCTGCGGTCCGCGGCGAATTCGCGGACATCCACGGTGCCGACGGTAGCGAGCTTCCGCTCCGCCGCCCGACCGACCACGCTGGTCCCGAGCGGTCCCGGGAACAACTCCGGAAACAACGTCAAAACATCAATATGCATCCGGAACGCTCCATGCGGGGGCCGTTCCCGCGGACTCAATCCAAAACGTCGACCGACACGCGCTTGCGCTGACGCCCGGCGGCGCCGCTCACCAACGAGCGGATCGCCATGATCGTCTTGCCGCGCTTGCCGACAATCTTACCGATGTCCTCCTTGCGGCAACGGATCTGGATCGACGCGCCTTCGCCGTTTTCGACCGTGCTGACGGTGACCTCGTCGGGATAATCGACGAGCGCTTTCACGACGTAATCGACGAAGCCTTCCAGCTCGCGCAGCGACCCGCCGGTGCTTCCCGAAGCACTGCCGCTGCCGCCGCGGGACTTGCCGCCGGCGAACAGTTGTATAAGTTTTTCAAACATGATCTGTCAAATCCCTGTTACCCGGTGACCCGGTCAGGCCTGCGGAGCCTCGGCGGCTTTCGCCTCTTCGGCAGCAGGAGCGGCCTCGGCGGCTTTCGCCTCTTCGGCGGCCTTGGCGGCGGCTTCGGCAGCGGCCTTCGCCTCTTCGGCGGCCTTCGCCTTGGCTTCGGCCTCGGCGGCGGCTTTCGCCTTCGCCTTCTTGGACATGGCGGGCTTGCGCTCGCGGTCCTTCAGGCTCTTGCCGGCGCGGACGCGCTCGACGATGTCGGTGACCGTCTCG
>CACZPY010000233.1 GCA_902783135.1 uncultured bacterium | reverse complement strand
GAAAATCCGCTGGGGCGCAATCTGCACTTCGGCGTCCGCGAACTCGCGATGGGGCTTGCCGGCAACGGTATGGCGCTGAGCGGTTTCGCGCTTCCGTACACCGCGACGTTCTTCGTGTTCTCGGATTATCTCAAACCGGCGATCCGGCTGGCGGCGATCCAGAAACTGCACGAGATCTACATCTTCACGCACGACTCCTTCTACGTCGGCGAAGACGGCCCGACCCACGAGCCGATCGAGCAGATCGCGATGCTGCGCACCATCCCCGGCGTCACGGTGATCCGCCCCGCCGAGGCGCACGAAGTCGCCCAGGCGTGGGCGACGGCACTGCAGGCCGACGGTCCGGTGGCGCTTCTGCTCACCCGTCAGGATCTGCGTCCGTACAGCGAGGAGATCGCCAAGAAGGTCGACGTCAGCAAGGGTGCGTTCGTGGTCAGCGACGACGAGGATTTCGACCTCATCATGATCGCCACCGGCAGCGAGGTCAATCTGGCGCTCGACGCGGCGGAACTGCTGCGCAAGAAGGATATCCGCGTCCGCGTCGTGTCGATGCCCTCGCAGGAACTCTTCCTCGAACAGGACTACGATTATCAGGACAGCGTGCTGCCGCCGGATTCCGATGCGGCGATCGTTTCGATCGAAGCCGGAACCACCTACGGCTGGCACCGCTTCGTCGGTATCGACGGTCTGGCGATCGGGCTTGACCACTTCGGCGCGTCGGCTCCGTACAAGAAGCTCGCGCAGGAGTTCGGCTTCACCCCCGAAGCGATCGTCGAGGACATCCTTGACTACTTCAGTTGCGACTGCGAAGACGACGACTGCGACTGCGGCTGCCATAACGAGGACAAGTGACCAACAGGCATCACCCGCGGAAGTCTCCGGTTCGTCCGGGGCTTCCGTTTTTTTCGCTTCCACAATGACCAGCCAACAGGAGTCAGAACATGTCCGGCATCTTCAAAGCCTACGATATCCGCGGAGTGTATCCCCGCGATCTTAACGAAACGCTCGCCGAGGCCATCGGCCGCGCCTACATCGAATTCACCGGAGCCCGCAAGGTCGTGGTCGGCCGCGACATGCGCCCGCATTCGGAACCCTTGTTCTCCGCGCTGTGCCGCGGCATCACCGGACAGGGCGCCGATGTGATCGACCTCGGGCTGTGCTCGACGCCGCAAAGCTACTTCGCCAACGGCAAACTCGGCGCCGACGGCGGCATCATGATCACCGCCAGCCACAACCCCGGCGAGTGGAACGGCTTCAAACTCTGCCGCGCCAACGCGGTGCCGATCTCCGGCGTCACCGGCATCGCCGACATCCAGCGCATCGTCGAAAACAAGGCGTGGAAGAGATCCGAAAAACAGGGCAGCATCTCCAAGTACGACATCGGTCCCGAATACGGCGCGTTTCTGCGCTCCTTCGCAACCATGGACCGCAAACTCAAGGTCGTCGCCGACTACGCCAACGCGATGGGCATGTACGAAATCGCCGGGATCCGCGATCTCTTCGACCTCGTTCCCATGTACGACAAGCTCGACGGGACCTTCCCGAACCACGCGGCGAATCCGTTGGAGACGGATACGCTCGACGCCATCCGCGCGAAGGTCAAAGAAGTCGGAGCCGACTTCGGCGCCGCCTTCGACGGCGACGCCGACCGCTGCGGATTCATCGACGATCAGGGGAACATCATCCCGATGGACCTCTTCACCGCGCTAATCGCGCAGGACATCCTCTCGCACGGTCCGGCGACGATCTTCTACGACCTGCGCAGCAGCCGCGCGGTGCGCGAGTGCATCGCCGAAAACGGCGGCAAGCCGATGATGAGCCGGGTCGGTCACGCCTTCATCAAGGCCCAGATGCGCGAAAACGACGCGGTTTTCGCCGGGGAACTTTCCGGTCATTACTACTTCAAGCAGAACTACACCGCCGAATCGCAGGGGCTGGCGATGATAATGCTGGCCAATTTGATCTGCCGCAAGAACAAGCCGGTCCACGAACTCGTCGATCCGCTGCGCAAATACTGCTCGAGCGGCGAGATCAATTCGCGCGTCGCAGACGTAAAGCCGATCCTTGACGCCATCCGCAAAAAGTACGCCGATGGCAACATGTACGAACTCGACGGCGTCAGCAGCGAATATCCCGACTGGTGGTTCAACGTACGCGCCAGCAACACCGAGCCACTGCTCCGGCTGATAGTCGAAGCCGACACTCCGGAAAAAATGGCTGCCAAGCGCGATGAACTCCTGAAGATCATCCGCGGCTGAAGTGCAAACGGCTCCTCCTCGCGGGGAGCCGTTTTTCTAGAGAGATATGCGAGATATGGATTTTTCATCGGTACGTTCGGCATTGGACGCGGCTCTCGCCAAGTACAACATATTGATCGCGGTGCATCGCGGATGCTCCGGCGGGACCATCGTGGAGAACACCGCCAACGGACTCAGGACCGCGTGGAAGATGGGCGCCGACATGGCGGAAATGGATGTCTTTTCCAGCACCGACGGCGTGTTGTACATCACCCACGACAATATGGAACGGCATCTCTTCTTCACCGAACGCAACGTGAAGGAGATGAGTTCCGCCGAGATCGACGCGCTCGAATTCCGCAACAACGTCACTCAGCCCTGCGGACACGTCGAACGGCTGGATCAGGTCCTCGGACAACTCAAGGGCGGCAAACTCGTCAATATCGACCGCGCGTGGCGCTGGTGGGAACGCTTTCTCGCGGAACTGCCGAAACACGATATGGCGGAGCAGCTTCTGCTCAAATCTCCGCCCAGGGAAGAGTATCTCGCGGCATTGGAAAAGTCGGCAGTGCCGTTCATGTACATGCCGATCGTGAGGACGATGGAACAGTTCGAGATGCTGCGTTCCTGGAGAAAACGCATCAACATCGTCGGCTATGAACTCATATTCGACGAACTGACGCATCCGCTGGTCGCACCGGAAACCATGCGCGAGATCGCCGACAGCGGAGCCTTCGCGTGGGTAAACACCATCAGCATGGGTGCAAAGTACCGCATTTCCGGCGGTTTGGAAGACACTCCGGCAGTGCTCGACGACCCCGACAGGAACTGGGGCACCCACGCCCGGTTGGGATTCCGCGTCTTCCAGACCGACTGGCCGGTGCTGCTGCGGGAGTATCTCGAAGATGCCGGATTCCGTCCGCCGGTCGCCAGGAGCACATCGGTTTCATAAATCATACAGGGGATAAGGAGAACTGCAGATGGACAAGAAACTTTCACTCGCGACGATTCTGGCGCTGACCGTGTTTTCCGCCGTCGCCGCGCCGCTCAAGATCGGCTGGGCGACCGCCGACGCCAGTACCGACCGACCGGTATTTTTGCAGGGGCTGAACCATCGCCGCGTATCGCAGGGTTTGCGCGACCCCATCACCATCACCGCGCTCGTGATCGACAACGGCGAGGACTGCGTGATCTTCAACTCGTGGGATACGAGTTGCGTTTTCGGCACGGTCGCCAAGCGCGTCCGCGCCGGAGTCGCGCAGAAACTCCCCGGCTTCCCGGTCGAAAAGATCATCTTCAACGCCATCCACACCCACACCGGACCATCCACCGGTCCCGGATATGACGACCCCGAGTCGATCAATTACCGCAACATGTTCATCGACAAGGCGGCCGATACCATCGTCCGCGCGTGGAACGACCGCAAGCCGGGCAAGATCGGCTACGGTTACGACTTCGCGGTGACGTGCTTCAGCCGCCGTCCGGTGTACTTCGACGACCTGCGCAAGCGCCCGGGCAAGGACGGGAAGCCCAAAACCCCCGGGTTCAGCCCCGACATTCACGCCAAGCTCCACGGCGACAGCAACGATCCCATGTTCAGCCACATGGAGGCGGCGCCCGACCCGTTCGTGAACTTTCTCTTCACCTACGACCTGAACGACAAACTGACCGGTATGATCTTCAACATCGCATTTCCGTCGCAGGTCTCGCTGCCCGATATGAAACTCGGTTCCGACTGCTGGAGCGACATCCGCCGCGAACTCAAAAAGGAATTCGGCGACATCCATCTTCTGCCGCAGTGCGCCGCCGCAGGCGACCTTACCTACAAGATACCTTACTACAACAGGGCGACCAAGCGCAAGCACGAGCTGCTCTTCGGCCGCAAGGAGGCGTTCCCCGGCGAGTTCGAGCGCCGGCGCTGCACCGAACAGATGATGGCGGCGCTGCACCGCACGCTGCCGTGGGCAAGCAAGGAACTTTACGGCGACCTGCCGCTGCGTCACATCAGCACCACGCTGCACCTCAAGCGCTTGTATGCCTCCGAGGAGCGGATCCGGGAGGCCGAGGAGAATCTGGTCAAACTTCAGGAACTGAAAAAGGACAAGAATATCGATCCCGAGAAGCTGAAACGGGTCAACAATGCGTTCTGGCGCAATAAGAAGATCCTGAGTCTCAACGACGAGATCAAGAAAAAGCCGACCTGGGCAATGGAATTCCATGTGCTGCGCATCGGGGAAGTCGCGTTCGTCTCGGAGCGTTACGAACTTTACACCGACTTCGGTCAGCGCATCCAGGCGCGCAGTCCCTTCACCCAGACCTTCACCATCCAGCTTTCCGCCGGGCTGCCGGATCTGCCGGGGTTCGTCGGTGCCTATCTGCCGACGGCGCGGTCGCTGCCCAACGGCGGATATCAGTCGCACCCGCTGAACAACTACAATTCTCCTTCGCCGGAGGGTGGGCAGCAGATGGTCGACGAAGCCGTGCGGTTGCTTTATGAACTCAAGAAAGACGATGAAAAGGCTCCGCAGAGCGCCGAAAAAAGTGAACCACACCCCGAAAGGACCAAGTAAAATGAAATTCCCTATCACGCTCTTCGCGGCGGCGCTTTGCGCGGCGGCGCCTCTCGCCTCGCGCGCGGACATCAGCTGGATCATCAAACCGGCGGCCTCGGGTTCCGGACGGATGCAACTCTTCACGTCGCGCGCCGACAAGCCGCGACCGCGAACTATCCTCATCGACGCGCCGAAGAACGAGAAACAGTTCAAGAGCATGCGCTTCCGCGACAGCAGCAACGGTTTCACCGGCGCCGGGATCAACACCAACGGCGTCGCCGTCGCCTTCTCCGGCGCCGGACCGACGACCGATAAGGCGTTGAAACTCAAGAAAGGACAGCGTCCCTACAACGCCACCTATGCGATCGATCAGATACTCCGCCACGGCAAAACCGCAAAACAGTCGGTGGATATGCTGCGAAAAGCCGCCAGGGAAGGTCTGTTCCCCTACTCCATGATCTTTCTGGTCGTCGATCCGGGTCAGGCGCTGATCTTCGAGGTCTCCCCGCGGCATCAGGCGACCTACACGCTTGGACTCAGTTACGCGGTCTATTCCAACGTGTGGAAACTGCCGGGAATGGAGGACGCCTCCGGCAGAACTCCGAAAAACCTGTCAGCCGGCGCACAGCGCGAATGGGTCGCCAAGACGGGGATCATGCGGGCGCGTCAGGGCGACCGCAAGGTATCCGTAGCCGAAGCGATCGCCGTGTCGCGTCTCAACGCAGCGGATATGAAACGCGAGGATATCACCAGCGCGCCGAGTTCAAAGAACTCCATCGACGCATATCTGTTCGAGATCGACCCGAAGCACCCCGCCGTTCTGAGTTGCGTATATGCGGCACTCGGACCGCAGCGCCACACCGTATATCTGCCGATCCCGCTGGGGGCGATGGATGAACTTCCGGACGGACTCGCCGCCGGGGAATATGCGGCTATCGGCGACGGGATCGCCAAAAAATCCGCCCCCGACACGCCGGTATCCGGCGAGATCATCGAATTCGAACGCGGTCTGCATCAGGAGTTCAACGACATCCGTTTCAAGGCGGCGCAGCTGATCGACGAAAACAAAACGGACGAAGCCAAAAGTCTCCTTGTCGATACTCTGCGCCGGCAGTATCAAGAGGTCCTGAAATTCATGCAGGAGCACAAATAGTCCCCCTCCCCCGCGTTATTTGCCGGGCGTTCTCCTCCGGGAGCGCCCGCTTTTTTGCACGCGTCATCGGTGCGCGACCGCATATTTGATATCTGCACATGTTTATTGCCGGACGCTCTTGTTTGTGTTATTTTTTAACATCGTTTTTGATCTTTATTGTTTTTGATGTTGAAAAAATGATTTGCTGGGATAATTTATAGCAAATTGCGTTTTTCAACATCATTTCGACCGGAAAGGCGGCAAATCGAATGGGCAATTATGCGAACCGGGTCCTTGACGGACTCAAAAAAAGTTGCGGACACGAAACCGAGTTCATCCAAAGCACGACCGAGGTGCTGACCTCGCTCTCCAAACTGCTCGACGCGGAACCCAAGTACGAAAAGAACAAGATCCTTGAACGCATCGTCGTTCCCGAACGCATCATCATCTTTCAGGTGCCGTGGTTCGACGATAAGGGCGAGATCCGCATCAACACCGGATACCGTGTGCAGTTCAACAGCGCCATCGGTCCCTACAAGGGCGGTTTGCGCTTTCACCCCAGCGTCAACCTGAGCGTGCTCAAGTTCCTCGGCTTCGAGCAGATCTTCAAGAACAGCCTCACCACGCTGCCGATGGGCGGCGGCAAGGGCGGTTCCGACTTCG
>CACZPY010000232.1 GCA_902783135.1 uncultured bacterium | reverse complement strand
GACTTCCCCGGCATCCCCGCCGGTTTCTGCAATTTATGGTTGCGGCAGAAGATGATCCCGGTATACTTGGCGGCCGAGCCCGTCAGCAGCACCTTGCCCCCTCCGGTAGTGACGCTGCCCAACGGCTGCGCGTCCGGTTCGTTGAGCTGCCGCCAGCGGGTGTCCTTCGCGCCGGAGGCGAAGGCACGGAACTCCCCGTTTGGGTCGAGCAGCGCGATCTCATGGATGGCGACCCAGCCCCATTGCAGATCGGCGGTCGCATCGCCGGGGCGGGCATTGCGCGACGGCGTTTCCGGGGTGATGTTGTCGATGACGATCTCGTTTTTGCCGACGGTGACGGCGCTTTCCGGGACCTCGACGCCGAAGGAACTCCATTCGCTTTCTCCGAAGGGGACTTTCCCCTCGAAACAGACCTTGCCGTTCACCGCGACCCGGATCGACGACGCGCCGGGCTTGTCGTCATCCAGCCCGGTCAGTACGAGCCACAGCGGCAGTTTCGCCACCTTGTCGGTGTTGAACTCGGTGTTTATGCGGCTGCTGCCCAATTTGGGGCGGCGCACGAAATTGGCGAGGCGCGGGGTGCACTTGTAGTCGTAAAGCGTGATGCCGAGCCCGCCGCGGAGCGTTGCGGTACGAAAATGCCAGCCGCCGGGGAGCTTTTCCGCCTGCGCCGGGGGGAACGCCGCCGCAGGATCTTTCAGAAAGTCCGTCACAAACGGCTCGAAGCACCATTTCTTCCCCGTGTCCGGGATGGTGATCCCGGCGACGGTCCGGACGAAGGTGCGACCGGAGACGTTGATCCAGACGTTGTCCTGAAGATCCGGCACTTCGCGGGCGATCCGGCAGAGCATCGCCAGCCGTTCCGCGAAAGCGGCAAGTTCGGCGTCGGACTTCGCCGTGAAGCGGCGGTTCAAATTCAGATCTTCCAATACATACGACGCCTTCTGCCGCAGCAGATGACGGCGGGCGATCGGGTCGCTGTCGCCGACCTCTCCGAGCGCGCGGTCGAAGGCGGCGTATAGCCGATCGAAGGTCCGGCGGTCGAGCACGCTGCGGGTCTTGAGCGTGCCGCAGCGGACGGCGATGTGCTGGACCCGCCCCGCCTTGAGATTGGCGAACTCCTCCTTGGTATGCTTGTAATTGCGACAAAAATCTTCGATGATATCCTCGATCTCGCCGAATGTCTTCGCACCCTTGCCGTAGACGCCGCGATTGTACTCGTCGATCGCCTGTTGCGCCGGAGTGCCGAGATTCCAGCGGGCGGTAACGTACTGGATCGCCGGGTCGTAACCGTGCCACGCGTAGACGAGCAGCCCCTCGCAGGCATAGCGGTTGACATATTCCATCTGCCGCAGAAAGTGGCGCGGCCGCGCGTCGCGGTAGGTCTGGATCTCCAAATGCTCGCGACCGCCGAAGCGGCGGTTCCACTGCCGGATGATGTCGTAGCCGGGGCGGTTGATCGAGCAGTCCACGTGCAGCGTACACGGCAGGACGTCGTGACCGATGGAAAGCTCCCCGTGCAGCCGCGGATCGGGCAATTCCTTCGGCGGGCGCAGCGTACCCTCGTAGAGCGGATAGTAGACCTGCTGTTTTATTCCCTCCCGTTCGAAGGCGTCGACCACCTTGCGCATGAAGCGCAGCACCGTGACATTGCAGCCGCCGTTCTTGCCGTTGATCTTCACGCACTTGGGGCAGACGCAGTACCACGGGTTGTCTCCGGTGTAGAAGAGCATCCGGCGCTGATGCGGCTGCTGCTTCGCGTACTCGACGATATTTTTGACGCAGAGATCGACCGCCTCGGAGTTGGAGAAACAGGGCTGGAGCCAGAGCGGATTGATGTCCGCCTGCCGTTCGCCCTTGGCGTTGAGCATGAAGTACTCCGGGTGGGTCTTGAAATAGAGTTCCTTCGGCATCAGCACGTTGAGGATGTGGTCCGAGGTCGATGCCGGCAGATGATAATAGTCGACCGAACTTGACATCATGTTGGCGTGGCGATAGATCCCCCCGGAGAGCCAGCCGTTGAGGGTGCCGCAGAAAAAAGCATGGAATTTGGGGCTTGCGGTGAAGTCGCAGCCGAAAAGTTCGCGGTCGGGATCGCACTTGACGTCGACGACGCGGTCGAGCCAGTAGAAGCGGTAGCCGCAATTCCGGTGCAGATAGTCGAAGAGAGCGGGGGCGATGTCGAGCGGATGACCGACGGTGAGCAGTATCCCGTCGCGGTCGATTTTCAAATTCCAGCCGCCGGGTGGCACCTTGCCGATGCGGACGGCGAGGGCTCCGGGAACGGGACCTTCGACCTTTTTCACTTCTTCGACCGGTAGCGCGACGCCAGTGAGTTTCCACAACCAGCCGCGCCAGAGCAGCAGTTGGCGGCGGATCAGCCCGGAGTCGTCGTCCTGAAGCACGATCCTGGTGAGTTTCCCGCCGTCGGGGAGTTTGATGTGATCCCGGGTGTTTTCCGGATAGACGGCGGAGAGACGAAAGTCCTTGAACGAAAAAACCGATCCCGGCTCGGGGATGAACGCGAACACTTCGGAAACCGAACTCCCCTTGTACTCGAAACTTTCCCACTCGGCGGAAGGCTTGATGCGCAGTTTTTCGCCGATCACCAGCACACCGCGGTTGAATCTGGTCTTGCCGGTGAAACGGTATTGCGGCGCCGGGGGCAGCGGGCGGACCGTGGTCGCGTCCATGCGGATCGAACGGATCTGATGACGATAAATCTCGTTTAAAGGTTCGAGAAAGCGGATGGTCAGCGCCCCGCCGGAAAATTCGAGTTCGAAGCAGTCGTCTCCGGAGACGTACTTGGGGTTCGCCCCCGCAAACGCCGCCTCGCGCGGCTGGTCGCGCATCAGCCACCCCTTGGCGGCGGAGGCTCTGCCGTGCATATATAGCGGAGTGAAACTATCGACCGGCAGCAGATTGTACTCCGCCGCCGACGCCGCGGCAGCACAAAAAAGCAACGCCGCGACGGTCGCCCGTCGCGCGAGCATGCCGAAAAGACGCTTCATTTTATCGGCGCTCAGTAGGGGTTCTGCAACCCATCCTCCGGCACCTGCCCGTCCAGATAATATTTCTGGGCGCGGATGCTGCCGGGCTTTCCGGTCATGAAGAAGCCGGGAAAGTAGTATTGGGTCAGAAAGGCGCCATCGTCGGCACTGGCGACGTTGCCGCCGACGGTCAGCAGATTGATCCGCCCGTTGTGGAGCAGATACGGTTTCCCGTAGGCGCGGTGCTTACTGTTGTAGACGTACAGCCACGCCGACTGGCAGTCGCCGACGGGAGTGGTGGTGGTGGCATCGCAGAGCAGCACCCGCATGCTCGGCGAAACCGCTTTGTTCTCCGGTTGCCGGCTCATCGGGTTTTCGCTCGACGCGGGCGGAGCGTATCCGTTGCTGAAGCTGGGAAGATTGGTATAATAACCGATCTGACCGAGTCCGGCGGTGTTTCCGACATCGTTATGCACATACTGGGTGCCGTAGGTCTGCGGTATCGTGATGAGGTCGGTGCCGCCGGTCTTGCCCCGGTTCAGAGTGATGACGGGGCAACGGGCTTCCGGGTTGCCGGAGTTGTCCACCGCACCTTTACCGATGTATTTGCCCCTGTATAAGTTATATACGTAATTGGTGCTGTACAGCCCGTCGATCTGCACCCAATCCGGCTTGCCGGCGGGCCAGAACTCGCGATGATCGTCCATATAGGTGCGGGCGATGGTCCCCATCTGCTTCAGATTGGATACGCAGGTCGTGGCGCGGGCGCGGTCGCGCGCCTGCTGCAGAGCGGGGAGCAGCATCGCGGCGAGGATCGCGATGATCGCGATCACGACCAACAGTTCGATGAGAGTGAAATGTTTTCTCATGGTATCCTCCTTCTCTGGTTGTTCCCTTATTTCAATTCCAGTTTGCGCAGTTCGTCGAGCGTAAGCGCCCGGTTCCAGACGCGGACGTTGCTCACGTCCATGATCGCGCGGTGCTTGTAGTTCCCGGTGGCGTCCTGTCCGACGTTCCAGTCGAGATCGGTCAACGGGTTCAGATTTTTGCCGTCGGTGCAGAACCAGTATTGCGCTCCTTTGGCGCTTTTCTGGAAGACGGTGACCAGCCCGTCGGGATCGGCGGAGACGGCGATGAGATGGTATTCATCCGCGTTCTCCGGCACTATTTCGTAGAGGTCCATGCGCCGGGGCGAAGTCAACACGTAGTCCACGGGACCGTTGTTGCGGGCCGCGTTGAAACGGAACGCGCCGCGCCGCGCGCTGATCGCGAAGCCGGGGTTGGCGCCGCTCTGCCAGTTCTTGTTGGCGAATACCGCCGGGTCGCCCGATACTTTGTCGAGGTCGCATCTGAGCGTGATGGAGATGGTGAACTTCTTTCCGGCGAAGCCTTTGAGGGCGTCCAGCGTCAGATATCCGCCCGGCGCGTTGCTGAAGCTGTCCGTGCCGACGGTCAGCGTTCCGTGAGAAGTCACGCCGCCGCCGGAGGCGCGGTTGACGATTTTTCCGTCACTGACGGCGACGTCGTACAATAGTCCCTCGGCGGCGGGACGCGCTGCCGCCGGCGGCGCGGCGGTAAACTCCCCCTTGTCGTCCAGCTCGGCGACTTCGCTCTCAAGCCCCATGTGCCGCAGCACGTTGGCGGCGATGCCAATATTTCCGGGTCGCCCGGAGATCACGCCCGCCGGAATGTTTTTTCCGCAATAAAGAAGCGGTACGGTGTTGCACTGTCCGCCGCTCAAATTGTGGCGGGTGCCGCAACCGCCGTGGTCGCTGCAGAGCACGATCAGCCACTCCTCGTCGGCGAAGGTGGAACGCTCCTTGATCGCTTCGAGCACCTTGCCGAAGCGCGCCATCGCTTCGTTGACGCGCTCCAGATACTGCGGGGCGTGGGGATAGAAGCCCTTGTTGTGCCCGCCCGCGTCCGGGGCATCGTCGAAGACGACTATCGCCGAGGGGGCATCCGGCCGCTTGAGCAGCTCGACGAGCAGAATGTTGTTGACGACGTCGCTGACGCAGATGGCGGACCATCTGCCGCTCTTCGGCAGGAGCCCGACGTCGGGACGCCAACTGAAGACCTGCAAGGTGCAGATGGCTCCGGGTTGTTTGCGGCCGATGCGCTCCAGCACCGTCGGCGTGGCGCTTTGACTGAACGGGGCGAAGAAGACCCCTCTCTTGTCTAGCACCTTGTGGTTTTTGGCGAATTTTCCGGTCGAAATGGTGGTGTGGTTCGCGGCGCTGCCGGGGAGCACGAAAGGTTCGTTGACCGCCGTGACCGACCAGGCGGTCTTGTAGCCGTCCGCCCAGCGGTTTTCCTTGAGCATCTTCCACGCTGGGGTATCGGTCGCCTCCATGACGTCGGCGCGGGCGCCGTCGAGCATGTAAATGAGCACCTTGGGCGCCGCGGAAAGGCTCGCCGCCGCCGCCAGAACGATTCCGAGAAACAGTTTTTTCATGATCGTCATCCTTTCGCTATCAGTATGGTTGATCCGTATCGCTTTTTCAGTGTTTCATCTGCCGAGTTTTTTCCAAACGGGTTCGAGGTCGACCACCCTTCCCGTCCGCGCCGCCTGATCGATGGCGAGTGCCAGCACCGCGCTTTCCAATCCTTCGTTGCCGCTGCACTTGGGCGGCTCGCCCGTGGTCATGGTGCGGAAGAGTTCCTTCATGATGTAACTGTCGCCGCCGCCGTGACCGTCGGCGCTCTTGAACGAAAGCGTCTTTTCCTCGTCCGAGCCGAGCGTGCGATAGCGGATGAAGCGCTCGTACAGATTGAGTTCGATGGTTCCCTCCGAGCAGCTGAAGTACATCCGCCGTGTCGGGATCACGTTGGACATCGTGCACTGGAACTGCACCCGGATGCCGTTGCGGTACTCGAATATCGACACCTGATTGTCCATGAGGTCGGAATCGGAGGTGAAGGGCGACGGCAGCGCGTGCGGATCGCGGAACTTGGCGAAAACGCCGTGCCCGTACTTCTCATGGATGTTCTCGTTTTCGGGGGTGAAGAAGTTTCTGCCGCCGAAACTCGCCGCCTTCGTCGCCTTGGACTGGCAGAACCAGTTGATGAGGTCGAGGTCGTGACAGCATTTTTCGAGGATGTGCGGTCCGGCGAGCGAAGTATTGCGCCGCCAGTTCGCCATGATGTAGCCGCCGTGGTGCGGCGTGACGTTTTCGTCCGCGTTGATCGAGATGATCTTCCCGAACTTGCCGCTGTCCAAAAGCTCCTTCGCCTTGCGGTACAAGGGCGCGTAGCGCAGCACGAAGCCCGTCGCGAAGATCCGGCCGCTCGCCTGATGGGCGTTGTAGATGTCCACGCAGTCTTCCAACGTGGTGCCGATGGGCTTTTCCGAAAAGACGTTTTTGCCCCGTTCGAACGCGTAAAGGATCTGGTCGTGATGAAACGCGTTGGGCGAAAAGACCATCACCCACTCCACCCCCGGATGGTCGACCGCCGCCTTGAAGTCGGCGTACTTCACCGCGTCGGGCGTGCCCCAAGTCTCCCTGACGAAATCCATCTCCGAATCGTCGGGATCGTAGATCGCCGCGACCTCGACCTGCCGATCAGAGTCTTCCAACAAATTGTTGACTACCTTGCGGGAGCGATCGCCGCAGCCCAGTACCGCGATTTTTATATTCTTTTCCATGGTTCAACAAACCTTAATATATCTTATTCCCAGCCGGTGTCAAACCGCATATCGATCATGCTGGCGATTTTCGGCATTCGGCAAAATCCCCTGTCCCGCCCCTGCCGGAGATGTCGCAAACTCCGGCAGAAGCGGAACAGAGGCGAATGAATACCCTGCGTTTTATCAAGCGAGGTTCTTGAACTTCAGCACGCTGTTTTCGAGGTCGAAACCCCAGCCGTCGTAGACGGTGCCGGTGCCTTCGATCGCGCTGCCGTAGGCGGCGGAACCGATGTCCGCACCAT